>CATJSX010000098.1 GCA_949743265.1 uncultured Peptococcaceae bacterium | reverse complement strand
TTTTTTAAGTCCTCCCTTCTTTATTGAAATAGTATACATTTTTTCTTTAATATAGATTTGATAACCTATATTAATTATACAGGATAATCTTCTTTTGCGGAAATTGTTTTTCTCTATTATATCCTATAGATGAAGGCTATGGCTCATAAAATTGTTTTTAGTGTGATTTTAGACAAACACTGGTCAATAGAATGTGTTTTCATTCTACGTCATTTTTGTTATAATAAATCAGAGAATAGGAGAAAGAGGTTACAATTCATGACAAAACCAAAAATCAAAGAAGTTATTGTCGTTGAGGGGAAAGATGATGTCAGCGCGCTCAAGCGAGCAGTACAAGCTGATATTATTATTACCAGCGGTTTGGGATTAACCAAAGAAAAAATTGCGGAAATTAGCCATTTAGCAGAAAATCGCGGTGTTATTATTTTTACCGATCCAGATTTTCCCGGCGGCAAGATTCGTCATATTTTAAAAGAAAAGGTTCCGCAAGCCAAGCATGCTTATATTGCTAAAGCCGACGCTCAATGTCCTAAAACGGGGAAGTTTGGTGTCGAGTATGCTCAGCCGCAAGCCATTATCAAGGCGCTAAAACAAGCCAAAGCCGTTCAGTTAGAGTTGCAGTTTACCTATACGCTGAATGATTTAGTTCAATGGCGTTTAGCTGGTTTAGCACAAAGCAGCAAAAGGCGAGAAAAATTATGCGATCATCTTGCTATTGGTCATACTAACAGTAAACAACTACTGAATAAACTCAATGCTTATCAAATTCCCCGTGCAGAAATCGAAGCTTTTTTGGCAGTTTTAGACCAAGAGGAGGTATAAATTTTTGCGTTTAAAAGAAACTTTACAAAAACATCATTTTGTATTCAAGAAAAAATACGGTCAAAATTTTATCACCGACCCTCATTTACTGGATAAAATTGCTACTGCTGCTGACGTAACGGACGAAGATATTGTCGTAGAAATTGGTCCCGGCGCTGCGACGCTAACTCGTGTGTTAGCACAACGCGCCAAAGCGGTCATTGCTATCGAAATTGACCCGACACTTTTACCGATCATTACCGAAGCAATGGCATCTTTTGATCATTTTTATCTGCTCAATGACGACGCATTACAAATAAATTTAGATAAGTTGGTGGCGGAAACGCTGGGCTATGAAAGTAGCTACAAAGTTGTTGCTAATTTGCCTTATTATATTACGACGCCGTTAGTCATGCGTTTTTTGGAAGAAGGTTTTCATATTGAACGTATTACAGTCATGGTTCAAAAGGAAGTGGCGCAACGTTTTCAAGCCAAAGCCGGCAGCAAAGATTATGGTGCGATAACAGCCATGCTCAATTATTACGGCGAAGTGAAAACCGCCTTTATGGTACCAAAAACGCTGTTTATTCCTCAGCCTAAAGTAGATTCAGCAGTAATTGATATTGTACCTTTCGAACAAAAACCTTGCCTTGCTGATGATGAAAAATTGTTGCGTACATTGATTAAAGCAGCGTTCAGTCAACGGCGCAAAACGCTATCAAACGCTATCAAAACCGCTAATATTGCGCCCGAAATTATGCACAGCTCTTTTAATCAGTGTGGCATTGACCCCAAGCGGCGCGGCGAAACATTGACTATTGCTGAGTTTGTCTGCTTAAGCAATTGTGTCGCTCAATTATTGAATCATCACTAAATTAAAGGAGCTTTCCAAACAATGGCACAATCTCAATTAACGCAAAACGACCAAAAAATAATTGATGCTTTAAAAAAGCTGCCTGCCGATTATTGGGATTTTAAAACGGCGGACGTTAGAGAATATACTCATGGATTGCATAATTACCCAGCTATGATGGTTTGCCCCATTAGCAGAAAAATTATCGATCTTGTACGCAATATTCGCCCTATCCATACGTTGCTTGACCCATTTATGGGTTCGGGAACCGTTCTTGTTGAAGGGATGTTGGCAGGAATCCCCTTGGTCTATGGTACCGATGTTAATCCGCTTGCCTTATTTCTTAGCAAAGTGAAAACAACGCCGCTAGATAATCAGCAGTTACAGCAAGCAGCTGGGCAATTATATAAACGTCTTGTCAATAAGTATCAGTCATGTGCTGCGCTTATTGATCAGGCAGATGAGATTATGCGCCGTGATTATCAGTTAGATTTAACCGCCAAAAATGGTTGGGGCAGTCAAGCGCCTGTTTATTTAAACCAATTTATCGAAGCGCATCATCTGGCGCTAACCATTCCTCAGTTTAAAAATATGGGCTATTGGTTTAAACCCAGAGTGATTCTTTTGCTTTCGTTGATTAAAACGGAAATCGATCAAATTGAACAACAATCGATTAAAGATTTTATGTTTGTTGCTTTTAGCGAAACTATTCGTTTTGTTTCCAATCGGCGAAACGGCGAATTTAAGATGTTTCGCATGAAAGCGGAGCAAGTAGAGGCGTTTGCTCCCGATGTTATTCAAAAATTTGCCGATATTTTGACTAGGAATATTGATAAAATGAAGGCCTTTAGTGAATCTTCGCTGACCAAAACAGCCGCTCCCTTGTTCGTATTTATCCTGATAATGCTATGCATCTGTGCAATATTCCTGATGAATCGGTCGATTTAGTTATTACTTCGCCGCCCTATGGCGACAGCAAAACGACCGTTGCTTATGGCGAATATAGTCGATTATCGTTGCAATGGCTGAATCTTTTCCAGTTGTCCGAAAAAAACATTATGACCATAGACCATACGCTATTGGGCGGCAAAATACGGTCAAACGAGGTGAAAAGCGATATTCCCAGCCAAATTTTAAAAACGTCGCTTGAAACTATTTATGCACTTGACGCTGCACGCGCCAAAGAAGTTTATCATTTTTATCTTGATTTAACTGCCGCCATAGAGGCTATCGCTCAAAAAACCGCGCCAAACGGCTATCAATTTTGGGTGGTGGGCAATAGAACGGTCAAAAACGAAACGTTAAAAACCCATGAGATTATCGTTGAAATCGCTCAATGTTGCGGTCTTGAGCATTTGTACACGGTTGATAGAAATATTATCAACAAAGTTATGCCGTCGTTAAATTCCCCTACGAATCAGGTTAAGGTCACTTCAGCAACCATGACGAATGAGCACATTATTGTCTTGCGCAAAAAATAAAAACAACTGCTGCAAAATCGCTGAGCTAAATCTTTGCAGCAGTTTCTATTAAACAATGCGGCGAATATTTTGGAATAAAAGCGGTTGATCTTCTTCGCGAATTCTAAATGCTGTCCCGTGGTCATGAGTTCTGCCATCAGGATATTGCCCAATTCGAAGATCAACAAAGATTTTACCTTGTTCCAGCAAAGTGATAATCCCGCCACTTCATAGGCTTCTTTAAACCAAAATTCTTCGTTAGCACCAATACCTCTACTTTCTGCTTTGGCGTAAACAAATTTGTTTTTGTATTTTTTTTCAAAAGCTTTTTGCAAAGATTGTTTATCCCAAAATACGTTTTCTACGCCTAATTCTGAGGCAATGGCGATTTTCGATTCATCGCAGACAATTTTAAGTGAATGTCCGGTGTTGGCTATGGATACAAAGTGAGCTGCCGTTAAAGTGGCATGCAAAACTTTCTCTTGATTATCATATGCTGAACTTGAGTACCCATATTTCAATCTTAAGTAGGTATTAGCGCGAGCCGGTTGAGGCGATTTCGTAAACATCGTTAACATACTTTGCGTGTGCAACCGACACGATTTTAATTCATAATCGCCAAAATCTGGTTCGTTGAAATTATTTTCTGCAATACCTAGTAAATCTTCCAAAGTTTTGCCGCTGCCAGTCGGACCAGAACGATGCGTCTGTATCCAATCTTTCTGCTTAATTTGAGTATATTTTTCTATAAAATCTTCTAACGTGACGAGCATCTCTGTTAATCCCTCCATTGACTTTTTAAGACCACAAAGCTATACTCAAAACAGCGAATCTGTTCGATAGCTTGACTTGTTTTATGTTTTTATTATAAAAGCAGTGCGCTAGAAAAGTAAACCTAAAAATTTATTGGATTATGCTATCATACGCCTATCCTTATTTGAACAAATCGTTTTGACAAAGGAGATGCCGATGAAAAAAATCATTTTAGTAGCAATCGGTGCTAAATTTATTCATGCCAGTTTGGCATTAAGATATCTAAGTCGTTTTGCTGACAATGACCAACGCCATCAGCTGGTTACCATGGAATTTACCATCAACCAACGTCCAGATTTTATCCTTAATGAAATTTTTATGCAAAAGCCGGATGTCATCATGTTTTCCTGCTATATTTGGAATATTGAATTGATTAAACAGCTTATGATCACGCTAAAAAAAATTTTGCCGCAAACATCGTTAATGCTGGGCGGACCAGAAGTCAGTTACAATAGCGAAGATTTTTTGCGCAAGCATCAAGAAGTTGCGCTGATTATGCGGGGCGAAGGTGAACTCACCATCACTGAGCTGCTGGATCATTTGGATTTCGGCGCGCCATCATTAGCGGATATTGCTGGAATTACCTATCGTGAAGATAAACGAGTTGTAAGCACGCCAGAGCGTCCGCCGCTGGATTTATCCTTATTGCCGTTTCCCTACGATCATGATCAGTTAGAAACGATAGATAAAATCATTTATTATGAATCCAGTCGTGGCTGTCCTTATCATTGTGCTTATTGTCTATCATCTATTGAAAAAGGCGTGCGGTTTTTGCCGTTGGATAAAATTTTTGCAGAATTAGATCGTTTTTTAGCCGCTAATGTTCGTCAAGTGAAATTTATTGATCGCACCTTTAACTGCAATAAAAAACATACCATGGCAATTTGGCGCTATTTGGCGCAACATGATAACGGCGTTACCAATTTTCATTTTGAGTTGACAGCTGATTTATTGGACGAAGAAATGATTGCTTTTTTGCAAACATTGCGCAAAGGCTTTTTTCAATTTGAAATCGGCGTGCAGTCTACCAATCCTCAAACCATGGCCGCAATTCACCGACAAGTCAATTTCGAGCGCTTAGCCAAAACCGTAAAAAAAATTCACTGCGGCGGCAATATTCATCAACATTTAGATTTAATAGCTGGGTTGCCTAACGAAGATTATGATTCTTTCGGTCGTTCTTTTAACGATGTCTATCAATTAGCGCCAGAACAGCTGCAACTAGGATTCCTAAAAGTACTGGAAGGCACTTATTTGGCAGCGCATTGCCAGCAATGGGGGATTATCTTTCGTGATTACGCGCCTTACGAAGTTCTGGCGACCAATATGCTGACGCCAGAGGACGTTTTTCGCTTGAAACGGATAGAGGAAATGGTAGAAACGTATTACAACAGCGGCAAATTTATTCAAACGCTTGATTATATCGTACCGTTTTACGATAATCCCTTTGCCTTTTATGAAAAACTAGGCGATTATTGGCAAACTAACAGTTATCATTATAGAAGCAATAGCAAATTGACGCTTTGTGATATACTGTATCAGTTTATCCAACAAAATAACGCTATTGATGAAACCATCTTTAAATGGCGTTTAAAATTTGATCTTTGTTTACACGAAAAGCCCAAAAAATTGCCGCAGTGGTTAAATGATGATTTAAACAGCTTATATCGTACGGCAATCGTTGATTTTTACCGCCATGAAAGTCGCTGGATACATTATTTGCCTCATTATCGCCAGCTGGATAGCAAAATTGTTGAACGGCGTACGCATTTAGAAATTTTTCCTGATGGACGAGCGGTATTATTCGATTATGATCATAAGGATTTATTGGCTAATGCTCGTTTCTGGCTGCTTGAGCATTGGCAAGATAAGTAACGCTTTCACCTTTTGGCGAAACGTGCTATACTAAATGCCAAAAGTGAGGTGGGAAAAATGGCGTTATCCCATGAAATAAAGACAGAGTTTAGGCAAGGGCTCAAAGATGGTACCCCTATCGCTTTAGGTTATTTTGCAGTATCAGCAGCTTTTGGTATTTTAGCAGCGGGGATTGGGCTTTCGCCGTCTATAGCTATGCTGATTTCTGTAACCAATTTAACGTCAGCCGGTCAATTTGCTGGTTTAACGTTAATTGGCGGTGGCAGTTCTTTGCTGGAAATTGGCGTAACAGTTTTGATTATCAATCTGCGATATTTATTGATGTCGTTATCACTATCACAGCGGTTAGCACCATCAGTCAAATTTTATCAACGATTTATTATGGCCCATGGCATAACGGATGAGATTTTCACCGTCGCTTCTTTAAAAGAAGGCGCTGTTTCTTTCGGTTATATGTTAGGGCTGATGCTTTTGCCTATTGGCGGCTGGTCGCTAGGTACTTATTTAGGCGCGGCGGTTACTAATCTCCTGCCGTTCTTTTTGCAGGATGCGCTGGGAATTGCCTTATACGGTATGTTTATTGCATTGCTCATTCCAGCAATTCGACAGTCGGCAGCAATTTTGGTGGTAGTCGTCATAGCGATTGCCTTGAGCTGTTTATTTTTTTACTGTCCGCTATTTGCTCATTTATCCAGCGGCGCTGCTATCATCATTTGTACGGTTATTTCAGCAGGTTTAGGTGCGTTGATTTTTCCAAAAGAGGAGTAGTTATGATGGGTTATATTTTAAGCGCTATTTTGGTCATGGCTTTGGTTACTTATTTACCTAGAGTATTGCCGTTGACACTTTTTACTGGCAAATTGGCGTCGCCGTTTTGGCAATCGTTTTTGGCGTATGTACCTTATGCAGTTTTGGGTGCCATGACATTTCCGGGAATTTTTTACGCTACAGAATCATTACCTTCCGCTCTTTTAGGAACGTTGACGGCTGTCATTGCCGCTTATAGCAAGCAAAGTTTGCTCACAGTGGCGCTTTGCGCTGTAGCTGCGGCGGCAATAGGCAATTTGTTGTTTTAAAAAATACTGTTAAATTTGTGCTGAATTTGTAATTTGAGGGTATACTTTTCAAAAAATATGTGTTATACTAAACGTGTCTTTATTTTGTGTCCAACGTAAAAAGAACCTCGTTCGAGCAATCCCTTGGCTTGAACGAGGTTCTTTTGTATTTATAAGACTTTATGATATTGACATTTATATCGTGCGCCCATGCGATAATCTATGCAGTCTTTTGGCAATGGCAAAATGGCTAAAAGTTGACAACCTGCTAATTCACACGTACGCATAGAAGCGCCATTATCAGGATCGCACGTAATCAAAAGCTCGGTCATGCCTAATTCTTTAGCAATAGTGAATAAAATTCGGCAGGCTTTGGCGGCATAATGATGGCCGCGATGTTTCTGCCAAACGCCATAGCCGATATTGCCAGCAAACATCAAACGATCATTTAAGCCTACGCGCAAATCACAATGACCGACTTCAACGCCGTCGGCGCGATGAATGCGAAAAAAATAAACGGGCACGTTGCCAGTATCCGCACGCCCGTCAGCCAGAAAAAAACTTTGTTGTAAATAAATATCATCATCACGCCAGATTTGACCATTATGCATAAAAGTTTCTCCTTTAAGCGCTATATTTCATCATGAAAAGTCAACTGAATAGGAAATTGTGCTAACTGAACCTTTAAATCCATAATCCATGCGCTTAATTCTTCGTGAGTGCAGTCAATTTCAACGATCGTTTCATGAGAAAGTTCCCGTGACGGTTTAAACTCCAGCGCTAAATGGACGCCTAAAACTACATTATCATCGTCGCGTCCTTTTAAGCAAAAGGATAAATTAGGTTCCAAAAAATTTATGCAGTTCCAATCTTCGCGATCAATATTGACAGCTTCTAGCCAACTGATTAACGATTGTACCTCCCATGTTAAAAGCGCAGGAGCGGTTTTTTGCCATTGATCATTAGGCGTTGTCACTATAATTTCAATAAGCAGCCAATTAGCATCATAATCATTGGCACGGTTATCAGGGAACTGATAATCCACAATATGCAGTGAAAATTGATTCTCTCCTAATTTACCTAAATTCATTATCATCATTCCCCTCTAATATCAATGGTTCAAAAGGTGCCGTTAATAAAGTCATTATAGCACTCTTTCGCAATAATTGCACTACTTATCATAGAAGATCTAGCGCCTGTTTTATAAAAAATTTTTTAAAACGTTATTTAGCAGAAAATGTTTGTAAAGGATTTCTCATAGTCTATGATAAAATGAATAAAAAATTTAGCCCCATTCTGATCAAAAAAGATAGTTCCGTTACACAAAATTCTGGTAAAATAAATTTAGCAGTAAAAATTAAGCTATAGTAAAAAGGAGCGATTGTTATGGGAAAATTTGACGGTAAAGTAGTTATTATCACCGGCGGCGGCAAGAGCAAAAGTATTGGTTACGGAATTGCCACTGCTTTCGCCAAAGAAGGCGCCAATCTCGTCGTTACTGGTCGTAACGTCAGCAAATTAGACGGCGCTAAAGAGGAATTGGAAAGACTCTACGGCATCAAAGTGTTAGCTATTCAAGCTGACGGCGGTGAAGAAAAAGTGGTACAAAATGTTATTGATCAAACGGTCAAAGAATTTGGTCGCATTGATGTGTTAATCAACAACGCTCAAGCGTCTAAATCAGGCGTATTTTTGGCTGATCATACGAAAGAGGATTTTGATTTGGCCATTTATTCTGGTCTTTATGCTGTATTTTTCTACATGCGGGCAGCATTTCCGTATTTAAAAGAATCGAAAGGATCGGTCATTAACTTTGCTTCCGGTGCCGGTTTATCTGGTCGTTTGGGGCAAGCGTCTTATGCTGCGGCTAAAGAAGGGATTAGAGGGTTATCTCGTGTAGCAGCCAGTGAATGGGGGCAATATGGCATTAATGTCAATGTGGTTTGTCCTTTGGCAATGACGGCTGAATTAGAAAAATTTCGCGAAGAATATCCTGATATTTATGATGCTACGATTAAAGGCGTACCGTTAGGACGTTTCGCTGATCCAGAAACAGACATTGGACGGATTTGCGTCTTTTTAGCCAGTGAAGATGCTTCCTTTATTTCTGGTGAAACCATCGTTGCTCAAGGTGGCAGTAGCTTAAGACCATAAAAATATTTTCAAAAAATACTCGACAAAATTTATCCAAAAATGTATAGTTTAGTAGACAGGCTAATTTGCACAAAAAAAGAGCCAACAAACAACGAAGTTTCGCCGTTTGTCGGCTCTTTTTTGTGCCTTTTTGCCTTTCTA
>CATJSX010000097.1 GCA_949743265.1 uncultured Peptococcaceae bacterium | reverse complement strand
TTATCAAGATGAAGACCGTGCTAACACCGATTTGGAAATTCAAGCATTGAAATCCGAATTAGACCGTATCGCTTCTTCTACTCATTTTAACAAAATTCAGTTGTTAGATGGCTCATTGTCCGCTGGCGGCACCAAAGGTACTGCTGGTAAAGCTGCCGCTACAGTAACCGTTTCTGATGCTGCTTTATCAGATGGAGCAATGAAGATCCATAAAGCTACTCAAGGGGAATATACCACTGAAACCGGTGTCAACGCATTACAAGATAATGTTTCCACTGAATACACCATTCTCTATGATGATGAAAACGGCAAAAAAGCATCTACAACCGTAACTTTAAAATATATCAAAGATGAAGGTCGTATTGTTGACGCTAATGGTGATACTTTAGCTAATGCTGATCCAGCTAAAATGGCAACGTCTACAGCTAATGCATTAAAAGCCGCATTAGACAAATCAGATCTTGGCAGTAAATTTAAAATCGAAGTCGGTAACGGCACTGGTGCTGCTAGTAATGGCATCGTAGAAAACGGCTTACAATTCACTGCTAAAACAGCGGGTACTAACGCACCGCGTATCACTGGTATCCATCAAAATACTGCGGCAGGTTCTACCCAAATTTTAGGCAGCGGAACAAAAGATGGAACAGACTTTATTTTAGATTTCAGTAATATTGACGTTACTAAATTTAAAGCGGGCGATACTTTAACAATCGGCGGAGTGGCAATTACTTTCACCGATAATCCAGCTACGGTTACAGGTGTAGGAGTAATCAACTTAGCCAGCATCGAAGGCGGCGCTGCTAGTCTTGTAGATGCAATAAATACTGCTCTTACTGGTAAGGATCTGACATTTAGTTATGGAGCCTCAGCATCAGATAATAAGGTTACATGCGCAATAGATACTGATCCAACAAAATTAAAATTGACCTTAAGTAGTTCTCTAGCCAATACTGACAATGGATTAGATGCTGATCAAGTTAAAATCATGGATGCAATCAAATATGAAACAAACGGCTTTACAGCAACCGGCGGTATCATCGGTATCGGCGATGCCATGAAATCCTATGATGTCAAAGAAACGGTGCAGGCTCTAGATCGCTATGAATCATATAATATGGCTTCTGTAGGCGTCTGGACGGGTAAAGAAGACAGCAACATTGAAGATCATCTCTTTACTGTTGACGGCAAGAAATTCTTGTTTGTCAAAGATAACAGCGATGCTCAAGATATTTCCGATACCAACTTAGCCAAAGCTATCGCAAAATATGGTAATGATCTTAATGTTGTCAGCGTAAAAGGCGATACGGTAACTGCAGAAGACGTCGTTAAAATGGTAGAACGTATCAAAGAAAAGACCAGCACCAATGTTGTTGCTAATGGTACAGAACTAAGTTTCTTATCCACACAGGGAACAGAAGGCAAACCGGGCGATGGTAAATTAGTCTTCCAAATCGGCGCTAACGGTGATGCTGACCAACGCGTATCCATGAGTATCGACGATATGAGTTCCGAAGGTATCGGTGTAGACGCTATTAATATTTTGACTGCTGATTCCGCTAATGCTGCTATTGATATCGTGGATAAAGCTATCAATACCGTATCGGCTACCCGCGCTAATCTCGGTGCTATGCAGAACCGTTTGGAACACACCATCAACAGCTTGAATACTACCAGTGAAAACTTGTCTGCAGCAGAAAGCCGTATCCGTGACGTTGATATGGCGAAGGAAATGATGGCGTTCACTAAGAACAACATCTTGACCCAAGCTGCTCAAGCTATGCTGGCCCAAGCTAACCAACAGCCGCAAGGCGTATTGCAATTACTGCAATAACATAGTCAATAATGATTTTCGCGATATAACGATCACGAAAATAAACAACCGAGAAGTTTCTGCTTCTCGGTTTACATATTTATGGCACAAAACTGGAAGAAAGGCGGAAAAACATGACGGTATTAAGCATAGGCATGATTGTCAAAAACGAGGCACAAAATTTGCGGCGAACGCTGGAAGCTTTACAGCCATTGTTAAAAGCGGTAAAAGGGCAGTTGATCATTGCCGACACCGGCTCAGAAGATGAAACGATAGCCATCGCTAAAGAATTTACCAAAGAGGTCTTTTCCATTCGTTGGGAAAATGATTTTGCTAAAGCTAGAAATGCAACGTTAATGCGGGCAAGAGGCGAATGGTTCTTTTATCTGGACGCTGATGAAGTCCTTGCTAATCCCCATGAACTGATTCGATTTTTCCGTTTAACGGACAAAAACAAGTATGGTTCTATATCCATTACCATTAAAAACTGTTTATCAGAAAAACAAGATTTATGGTCGTCATTTAACAGTCCGCGGCTGTTTCGGCGCAGTCCGTCCACGCGTTTTGTCGATGCGTTGCATGAACATGTGCCGACACTGCATCCTATCTATTATTTGAATGAAACCCATTTGCTGCACTACGGCTATAATAATGATGACAGAGCATTCTTATCAAAAAAAGCAGATCGCAATTTAGATATTTTAGAGAAAATGATTGGCGCCGAAAGATTTCATGAAGGATACTCGCGGGCTAAACTTTTATTGGACTATGCCGATTCACTAAAAATGACTGGTACAGCAGAAAATCGCAGCAAGGCAGAAGAAGCCCTACAGGAATCAATTCAAGTTCTCTGGTCACTGCCGGAAGCTGTTGACGGTGAAAAACATCGGTGCAGTCTATTGGCTAGGGCTTACGGAACACTTATGAGTACCTTTCAAATAAATGAAGAATTTGATAAATTATATACCTATGGCAAAGAATATTTAAATCGTCGGCCAAAGCTCGGCTATTGGGATTTGGATATTTTTTATCTTTTGATTAATGCTGCTCATAAATTAGGTTTGGAAGATGATGAAATAGCTGAGTATCGTCAATCTTATTTGGAAGCAGCCAAACAAAAAGATGCAGAAGTTACGCGATACATGGTGATATCATCTGAAGATATGATTGACCAAATCAAAGCTGCTCAAGGCATCTATTATCATGAACAAAAAGATAATGACAAAGCATGGGAAACCATCAAGGACGCCGATATGGCAGCTGTCAAGCGAGAAATGCTGGCTTTCCAATGGCAGTTGGCTTTAGACAATGATATCGAGCATCGTTTGCCTTATCTCTATCCACATTTACCGGAAGAATATAAAGAAGATATTTTGCAAGCAATAGCCGATGTGATTGACGGAACCACCGATACTAAACGACAGTCTATACAGCAAGGTCTTTTACAAATCCAAGAGGACAAAGCTGTATGGTCATTATTGGCACTATGTGCAGAAAATGAAGCAGAGATGCAAGGGTGGCTGACAGAAACTACTATAGAGGATCTTCCAGTCAAAAGAGGCGGACAGCTTCTATGGCGCTGTATTGAGCGTGAATTACCTATTCATTTTCTAGCACACAATATTGGAGCATACGGTACTAACTGCGCTGAAGCTCATCACAATCTGCCATATAAAGTTTATGTCTATTATAGCAACAGTGAAATGAATACACTTAGTCAACTGGAATTGAAAGCAGCACAGTATCTATTATGTCATTGTACTTTTATGATGAAAGTAGATGACGATATATTAAGCGCATTATGGTCTATGGCTTTATCGTATGGATTGACTTATATGAAAATGCTATATCGAGAAGACATTTTGCAGAGTGTAGCAGAAATTTTATCACCTTTGGAAAGATTCTTGCTCTATTGTCAGCAAGCACTAGACGAAAAAACGCAAGGAAATTATGATAATGCGCTCACACGATTAAAGCAAGGGGTAGCGCTATATCCTTATGGACAGAGAATTGTTCGACAACTGACAGAAGAAATAGAAGAATTAGCCGATCCCATCGGCGCAGAACTAAAACAATTAGCAGCAACAGTCAAAACACAGATTCGTGATTTAATCGAAGCCTATCAGTTTTCCGAAGCCGAAGGTTTAATCAACGAACTATCTGCCATCATTCCCGACGATCCAGATATTCCCTATCTATTGGAACAAGTCCAACCGGCAGATATTATTTGGAATTGACCTATTGATGGTTAGTAAAAATTATTCTAGCCACTCTATCAGATGAAAGCGAGAAAATATGATGAAAACCGTTATTCTAGCAGGGGGCTTAGGCACCCGTATTAGTGAAGAAAGCCATTTGCGTCCAAAGCCCATGATTGAAATCGGCGGTCAACCTATTTTATGGCATATTATGAAAATCTACAGTTATTACGGCTACAACGATTTTATCATTTGTTTAGGCTATAAAGGACATATGATCAAAGAATACTTTGCTGATTATTATCTTCATACATCAGATATTACTTTTGACTTTCGCCATAATAACGACATGATTGTGCACAACAATGTTGCTGAACCGTGGCGGGTAACGCTGGTAGATACGGGACTGAATACCCAAACCGGTGGACGATTGGCGCGAGTACGGAATTATCTTGACAATAAGCCGTTTATGCTGACTTATGGCGATGGTGTCAGTGATGTGACTATTGATGAGTTGGTGAGATTCCATCAAGCTCACGGCAAATTGGCAACTTTGACTGCTGTTCAGCCCGGCGGACGGTTTGGCGTACTGGATATTGATGAGGGTAATACGATTACGTCTTTTCGGGAGAAGGCGAAGGAAGATGGGGGCTGGATTAACGGCGGTTTTATGGTGTTAGATCCCGGCGTCTTTGATTATCTTTCTACCGATGAAAACTGCATTTTTGAGCATACACCGTTACGCCAATTAAGCCGCGACGGACAACTGGCAGCATACAAACACGATGGTTTCTGGCAGTGTATGGATACACAGCGGGATAAACATTTATTGGAAGAACGCTGGCAAAAAGGCGATTGTCCTTGGAAAGTGTGGTCATCATGATGATTTTTGATCCTGATTTTTATCGCGGTAAGAAAGTCTTCATTACGGGTCATACTGGCTTTAAAGGCAGTTGGCTGTGTCAAATGTTGTTACTTTCAGGCGCAGAGATTACCGGCTATGCCTTGCCAGCAGAAGACAATTCACTATTTCAACAATTAAAATTAGCGCAGCATATTTGCTCCTTGGTGGGTGATGTGCGTGATGAGAACTACCTTTTGCAAGCAGTACGTCAAGCCAAACCGGAAATTATCATTCATTTGGCCGCTCAACCATTAGTTCGCCAGTCATATCAAACGCCGGTCGCTACTTATGCAACTAATGTCATGGGTACCGTTCACATTTTGGAAGCGATGCGACAAAGTGACACAGCAATATCTTTTCTTAATGTGACCACTGATAAAGTTTATTATAATCAAGAATGGCTGTGGGGTTATCGAGAAAACGAAACGTTATGCGGTCGCGATCCCTATGCCAACAGCAAATCATGCAGCGAATTGGTAACATATAGTTATCAGCAAAGTTTTTTCCAAGGTGATAATTATCCGGCAATTTCTACCGCTCGCTCCGGCAATGTCATCGGCGGCGGCGATAACGCCAAAGACCGTATTATTCCCGATTGTCTGCGAGCGACGCAAAACGGTCAAATCATTAACGTTCGTCACCCGTTATCAGTCAGACCATATCAGCATGTTTTGGATTGTCTATATGGCTATCTGTTGCTGATACAGAAACAAACGGAAGACAAAACATTGTCCAGCAGCTATAATTTTGGTCCTGATGAAAACGATTGTCTAACGACTGGTGAACTAGTACAAACTTTCTGTGATATTTGGGGCGACAATCAACGCTGGCAAGCGGAAAACGATGCACTAAATTATCATGAAGATCATTATCTGCGCTTAGACAACAGCAAAGCGAAACGCTTGCTTCATTGGCAACCTCGCTGGAGCGCTCAACAAGCGGTAGAGAAAACCATCCAATGGGTAAAAGCGCTGCAAGCGGGGCAAAATTGTCGTGATATTATGCAACAACAAATTGAACAATACCGAATAGACGGTCAGGCAAAAATGTCAAAACAAAAGGGGAAATCATCATGATTTTTAACGAAACCTCTGTTAAAGGTGCTTTTTTTATTGAGCGACAATCCAATCAAGATGAACGAGGATATTTTGCCCGATTGTATTGTGAAAGGGAATTTTCTGAGGCTGGCATAGAAATGGTTATTCAGCAAATGAACCTGTGCGAAAATAAAGAAATCGGTACGCTGAGAGGGCTTCATTTTCAAAAAGACGGTTACGAAGAAGACAAATTGGTTGCCTGCACGCGCGGCAAAATCTACGACGTTTGTGCGGATATCCGACCGGCATCACCTACTTATTTGCAATACTGTGCTTATGAATTGTCGGAAGAAAACGGCGGTATGCTCTACATTCCCAAAGGATGCGCTCACGGCTATGTTACTTTAGCGAACGACTGTCAGATTCTCTATTTAATGTCGCAGTTTTATATGCCGGGATATGATAGCGGCTATCGTTATGATGATCCTGCTTTTCATATCAACTGGCCCATTAAAGAAGGTTTAATTATTTCAGCCAAAGATCAAACACTGCCCTATATCAATCCTATGGTTAGAGAAACGGAGTCAAAATAAACGAATAAAAATAATACTCGACGTTGTTTATATACTGAATATGTGATAATCAATGGACTTATCAGCGAAAGCAATCGTCTACAATAGAAGGGAGGCAGAATATGGACAACAAACACTGCCGATTTTGCGGAAGCGAATTAAAACACACAATGGTAGATTTGGGCTTATCGCCCTTATCTAATGACTATGTGGCCAAAGATGATTTGGATCGCGGACAGTATTATTATCCGCTGCATGTCATGGTGTGTGAAAACTGTTTATTGGCGCAAGTCATTGCTTACCGAGCGCCAGAAGAAATATTTGCAAATTATAAATACTTTAGTTCTTATTCTACCAGTTGGCTAGAGCATTGTCATCGCTATGTCGAACAGATTATCGCTCGACTTTCTTTGGACAAAGACAGTTTAGTCTATGAAATCGCTTGTAATGACGGCTATCTACTGCAGTATTTCCAACCCTACCATATCCCGGTTTGTGGAATTGAACCAGCTGAAAATATTGCCCAAGATGCCCAACAAAAAGGCATTGAGGTCGAAGCAGCTTTCTGGGGAAAAGAAACAGCCGCCGAAATAGTCAATAAGCGAGGCAAGGCCGATCTAATCATCGGCAATAACGTACTGGCTCATGTGCCGGATATCAATAGTTTTGTATCAGGTATGCGCATAGCGCTCAAAGAAACAGGAACGATAACAATGGAATTTCCCCATTTGTTGAAATTACTTCAACTAAACCAGTTTGATACTATTTATCAAGAGCATTTCTCATATTTTTCATTGCTGACGGTATGTCGGATTTTTCAGCATCATGGTCTCATCATCTACCATGTGGAAGAACTGCCAACCCACGGCGGTTCCTTGAGAATTTATGCCACACATGCTGAACATTCTGTTTATAAAATATCTGACAGCGTAATGAAACTATTAACGGCAGAAAAAGATTATGGCATGGAAAATATGACAACTTATGAAGATTTTGCTCAAAGGGTCGCTTTGATTAAGATGGATAGCTGCAAACTTTTGATTCAGCTAAAAGAAGCCGGAAAGAAGATTGTCGCTTTTGGTGCAGCTGCTAAAGGGAATACATTTTTAAACTACTGTGGCATAGGCAGAGAATACCTATCATTTGTAGCCGATTCCAGCGTATCCAAGCAAGGACTTTATCTGCCCGGAACAAGAATACCCATTGTCAGCCCTGACCAAATAGCCGAAGAAAAGCCTGATTATATTGTTTTATTGCCATGGAATTTGCGTGATGAGTTGGAGGAACTGTTATCTTATACACGCCAATGGGGTTGTCAGCTGATTACATTTATTCCGCAAACGGAGGTATTTTGATGAAAGAACTACCAAATTGCCTGATTTGTGGCAGTCAAAACGTACAAATACTATATGAAAAAAATGATATCCCTGTTTTTGCCCATAAAATTGCAAAAGACAAGTTCAAAGCAGCGCAAGCAGCAGTGGGAAAGCTAAAATTTGTTTATTGTCATAATTGTGGCTTCATTTTTAATACAGCATTTGAAAAAGAACGCGTTATTTATGATGATACTTACGATAATTCACAAGATTATTCTGCCGCTTTTCGTGATCATCAAATAGAAGTAGAAAAATTTATTACTGATGCTCTTGATCTAAAAAATCAAGCCTTACTGGAAATCGGTTGCGGAAAAGGTGGTTTCCTGAAGCAATTAATAACTCATCATGACTGTACTGGCATTGGATTTGATCCAAGTTATCAGCCGATTAACACAGAGAAAAATGACACTGTACACATCTTAGCCGAATATTTTGGTCCAGAAAGTTATGCAAAAATAAAAAAACCTATTTATCTCGTTATTTGGCGGCATGTTTTAGAACACATCAATGAACCACTAGAAGCATTGAAAGATATCGTTAACTTCTTTGAGGCCAATGATAATTATTATCTTTATATCGAAACCCCAGACGCTCAATGGATCATAGAGAACCATATGGTCTATGATTTTGTTTATGAACACTGTTCAATATTTACTTTGAAAGCATTAGAACATTTATTAAATAATGTCAGCTTAGAAATAGTGAAATACCAAAAAATGTTTCGCGGACAATATTTAGCCGTTTTAGCTAGACCGAAAAAAATATCGAAGCACGCTAAACATTTATGTGCTTACTGGTCAAAAGAAGCTCAAACTATTACACGATACTTGAAACAACTGCAAACAAAAGGGGCTATATGTGTTTGGGGTGCTGGCGCTAAAGGGATTATGTTTTGCAATATATTCGATGCGGATAATAAGTGGGTCAACTGTCTTATTGATATCAATCCACATAAGCAAGGATCTTTTGCAGCACATACTGCTCATCCTATTCTTGCACCAGAAGAAGCATTAAAAAAATATACGATAGGCAGCATTTTAGTTTTAAACAGTAATTATATAGAAGAAATTTCAAAACAACTCCAGCACAATAACTCTCAATTAAATATTATTGATTTTGAAGAATATTTACGCAAAACTCAGTTGGAGAATATATTATGAGAAAAAAAGCAATTGTTACAGGAGCCAGTGGTTATATTGGCAGTCGATTAACCCATGCATTAGTAGCAGAAGGTTGGGAAGTCTATGTTATTTTACGTCCAAACAGCTCTATATCCTTGTTGGAAGATATAACAAAACATATTTCAATTTTTCGTTTTGATGGCGAATTCGATAATTTACGGAAATTTTTTCAACAAATACAACCAATAGAAATCGTTTTCCATTTAGCCGCTTATTTTGTTGCTGACCATAAATGGCAGCAAGTAGAAATTTTGCTTGACAGTAATATTCGCTTAGGAACTATGTTATTAGAAGCCATGAAAGAAATAAACTGCCGTCATTTGATTAATACAGCTACCGCATGGCAACATTATCAAGATCAAGATTATAATCCCGTTTGTCTCTACGCAGCAATGAAGGAAGCTTTTGAAAAAATTATTACTTACTATGTTCAAGTACATAATTTTCAAGCCATAACATTGGAATTATTGGATACTTATGGACCGCAAGATCCGAGAAGCAAAGTGTTAAATTTGCTTTATAAAAGCTGGAAAACTGGCACAAAATTAGAAATGTCTGGTGGCGAACAAGAGTTAGACTTGGTCTATATTGATGATGTTATCAGTGCCTATCTAATAGCGGCTGATTATTGTCATCAAACAAAAGGGCAGAAAAAATTTTCCGTAGCTAGCCAAAAGCCTCATACATTGCGTGAAATTACTGCTATAATCGAACAGATAACCGAAGATAAATTGCCTATTGTTTTTGGGCAACGTCCATATCGCCAACGTGAGGTCATGACTAGTTGGAAACAAGGTGAGATATTGCCAGGATGGCAGCCGACTATTACTTTAGCCAAAGGATTACGAAAAATGTTTTTTGCCGACGAATATAATGAGTTTTAATGATTCATTTCATTATCAAAAAATAAAATTTTATATTTAAAGATAGGAGTACAAGAACAATGAATGCAAAAAAAGCGGCTTGGGGAGAAAATAGTAGAATTAAATTGGCTGATATTTTACCATTAGAAACTCCGTTATCCATTGGCATAGAGGCTTCCAGCATTTGTAATCTTAAATGTCAATATTGTGCCCAAAGTGTATCACAGAATAACCAAAAATTTCCTAAACAGTTATTATCTTATGACGTGTTTAAAAAAGCGATAGATTCATTGGAAAAATTTAATTGTCAATTAAAAAATATTGTTTTTGCAGTTTTAGGTGAGCCATTACTCAATCAACAATTACCTGAAATGATAGATTATGTAAAATGCAAAAATGTTAGTGAAAAAATAACTGTTTTTTCAAACGCTATTTTACTATCTAAACAAACGAGTCAAGCACTAATAGACGCAGGATTGGATTCTCTAAGAATATCCATACAAGGCGTTTCTAAAGAACGTTATTTACAATTGTGTAATACAGTAGTAGATTACGAACAAATAATAAAAAATGTAAGAAATTTTTTTGATTACAGAAATGCTTCAAAAAGTAATTGTCATATTTTTGTTAAAACATTTGAACAAAGTTTGCTTACTCAAACTGATGAAGAAAAATTTTATAGAGATTTTGGTGATATCTGTGATCAAATTAGTATAGAAACCATCGTAGAAGAGTTTAGCGAAGTTGATTATAGCCACATAGATACTGATCAAGGACACAATTTAATTCGAGAAACCGTCCAAAAATCAGATATTTGCGCTCAACCTTTTTATGCATTATATCTGCGTGCCAATGGTAATATTACACCATGTTGTATTGCCAATTCTACCGACTTAGTTTTAGGAAACGCAGCACAAGACAGTTTATTTGATATTTGGAATGGTAATCAATTAAAAGATTTCCAAAAAATGCATCTAAAAAGAAATCGTTATCAACATACTATTTGTGAGGCGTGTAACTATCCAGAATGCGGCATGCAAAACGCAGATAGAATTGATGATATAGCCCAACGTTTATATATGCAATTAATCAATTAACTAAAGTGGCGCTAAGGAGGATTTATCAAAGAAGTGGAAAAAAAAGCAGATATTTTTTTTATAGATACTAATGATCTATCACGGCCTGTAGAAGTACAAAATTTATTAGAAAATAGATTACATTATTATCAAGCCATTCAAAAAAATAAAATTGAGGCGTCTATATGCATAATAGCTTATAATCGTTTAGAAAAAACAAAACGTTGCATTGAAAGTATTTTAAAATGCACTAAAGCAATAGAATATGAACTAATTTTAGTTGATAACGGCTCTACTGATGATACTTTTCATTATTTTGAATCCATAAACTATCAAAACAAAAAAGTCATCAAAATAACGCAAAATCTTGAATTCAATTTTGGCGTTGAAATAACTATGCGTATGTTTGAGGGTCGATATTATATTTTAATCCCTAATGATGTTATTGTCACAGAAAACTGGTTATCAAATTTGTTAACTTGTTTAAAAGCAGATAAAGCAATCGGATTTGTAACACCAGTATCTTCTAACATCAGTAATTTACAGCAAGTGGATTTATCTTTTCATACCTTAGAACAGATGCAAGAGCAAGCCAAACACTTCAACCAAAACAATCCCCAAAAATGGGAGGAACGATTACGTTTAATCAATATTGTAACTTGCTTAAAACGTGAAGTTATTGAGTGTGTAGGGCATTTTGATGCCGGTTTCTTCCATGATTTCAGCGAAGACGACTATTCTGCCAGAGTTCGGCGCGCAGGTTATAAGCTGATGTTATGCGGTGATACATGGGTACATCATGATCATGATTTTCGCAATATGGAAGACAAGGATCCGGTGAAATTTCAACAGTCTTTGGAGCAAGGACGACGTAATTATCAAGAAAAATACCACGGCTTAGATGCTTGGGATGATATCAATAATTATGAGTTAGGGTTGATTGATTTACTGGGCGTCGCTAAAGCAGCAACAGAGAGAAATATCTTGGGTATAGAGATTCGTTGTGGTATGCCGATTTTATCCATCCGCAACTGGCTGCGTCGACAAGGATTACTTAATGACGGGGTAGTTTCCTATGCTTTTACCACCCAAGCGAAATATTATGAGGATTTGCTTTTTGCAGCTGACGGTCATGTGGTCTGTGATCGGATAGATTATTTAGGCGAGTATTACCCTATGAGCAGTATGGACTATATTATCATGGGAGAGCCAGTAAATTTATACAGCAAACCTATCAGTTTGACACAAACGATAATCAGCCTATTAAAAAAAGGCGGCAAAGCATTGATCAAACTAAGAAATACTACCGATGTGCATACATTGTTTCATGTGTTAGGACTTGAGCAATCGTTAGACGCTGATATGCCAGTACATCTTTCACTAGAAGATTTTAGCCAATGTTTAAAAGCTATAGGCGCTAAACAGATACGCGCCAGCGCAGAATCTTATCAAGTAGCAGAGCAGACAAAAGCAGAGTTACAGCAGCTGTTGAAAAAAAGCGGCTTAGTCAAAAATAGTGAGAAAAAACTGCAAGAATTATGTGTGCGAGATTACTTATTTTGTATAGAAAAATAAGATGTTATCATGTAGAAATAGTCTAATAAACTATAGTTTGTTAGACAGGCAAAAAGGCACAAAAAAAGAGCCGAAAAACGGCGAAACTTCGTCGCTTTTCGGCTCAAAATAGGCAATCTAAGAAATCATACATTTCTGTTCAGAATAAATTTTACCATTTATTAACAAAATTAACGGTGGTGAGTAGAAAATGATATTATCATTTTCCATTGAAACAGGTAGTATCAAAACACAGACGAGGCGATTATTGGATTTAGGCAATGGTACAGATTTTCCCTTCCTTAATATTGGACGAGATAGCTATATTGTTTCTGCCGTATCAGAAAACAGCTTAAACCTCAATCAAGACTATGTCTATAGCCTACAGATTGGCAAATTCTGTTCATTAGCCAATAATTTAAGCTTTATAACGGATATCAATCATGATTACCTTAGCGTAACCACAGGCGTTTCAGAGTTATTTAATACAGGTCCCTCCAAACTGAAACGCAAAGGCGAGATTATTATTCAAAATGACGTTTGGATTGGACGCGGAGTGACCATTATGGCGGGTGTAACTATTGGTAACGGCGCTGTTGTAGCGGCAAATTCGGTTATTACGAAAGATGTTGCACCTTATAGTATTGTTGGCGGCGTACCGGCTAAAAAAATAAAGAACCGTTTTACGCCAGAAGTTATTGATAAGCTGCAAGCTATCCAGTGGTGGTATTGGTCCGAAGAAAAAATTAGACAACGCAAAAAATGGTTTTCTGCCGACGTAGAGGCGTTTGCAGAACATTTCTATCCAGAAGCACTGACACAGCGCGAGAAAGCCAAAAAAGCGCTTTCATTAGCGCGAAAACCCATAGAGTACTTGTACTTTATGGATATTGATGAACCGTATAGTTTGTGGCGTAAAGTAATTTCGTCTTTTTGTGAGAAGTATCGCGATAATCCTGATTGTGGGCTGATTTTGTTTATTAAGCGCGATGAAAATGCAGAAAAAAACTGTCGCTTAGTCGAGCGATTCGTGGAACCGATTGATGCGCAATGTGACGTCTTCTTATATTTTGGTGAAGAAGATGAGGTAACAGCAGCATTTGCTTATGCAGATATTTTGATTACCAATAGAAGCAGCGATTGTGTATATTATTCTTGCTTAGCAGATCAGAATGGACTAAAACGGATAGCAGGCGTTGATATTCCGATTTTTTAGCCATATAGGGGAATGAGATAAAATAACTTAGACTGAATACGCTAAAAGGTCATGGTTGCAAACAAATCTTGCAGCTATGACCTTTTTGTTGTTTGGCTATTTAGGGAAATCCTATTATTGACGATTCAAAAATAAAAAAGAGCTTCCACTTATAGTGAAAACTCTTTTTTATAAGCCGGTGATGGGACTCGAACCCGCGACCTGCTGATTACAAATCAGCTGCTCTACCAATTGAGCTACACCGGCACAAAACGACGCAAATGGGGTTCGAACCCACGACCTCCAGCGTGACAGGCTGGCATTCTAACCAACTGAACTACTGCGCCATAAAACTAATGGGCGATGACGGGATCGAACCGCCGACATTCTGCTTGTAAGGCAGACGCTCTCCCAGCTGAGCTAATCGCCCGTAATGACCTGTAGGGGATTTGAACCCCTGAATGCCAGCGTGAAAGGCTGGTGAGTTAAGCCCCTTCTCCAACAGGCCATTTGTCGATAACGATTACTATTTTATCGCAAATTATGGATTCTGTCAATATTTTTTCGAGAAAAAATTTCATTGTAAGCCCAAAAATAATCTGTTTCTTCTGCCCGAAATTTTTAAGCGTGCTGTTTTAAAAGCTAACCAAAAAGCGACGATATTGACGGAAATAGTCAAGGGAATTGCAAAAAGTAGCTTGTTATTTTGATATTTCATAGTATAATAAAGATGTTGATTGTATTATTTTGCCGTATATAGATTTGGAGGATAACAGATGAAAACACATGAATCTGGCGAAGATTATTTGGAGACGATTTTGACGCTGCAAAAACGGCAGGGTTATGTGCGCTCGATTGATATCGCCAATGAACTGGAGTATACGAAACCCAGCATCAGTCGCGCTATGCGGATATTAAAAGAAAAAGATCTCATTGTGATGGATGCCAATAAAATGATCAAATTGACCCCATTAGGCGAAGAACAAGCCAATGCTGTGTATGCGCGTCATCTGATAATTACGCAGTTTTTACAAGAAGTTTTGGGTGTTGCTAAAGAAACGGCTGAAAATGACGCTTGCCGAATTGAGCACGTTATCAGCGAAGAAACCATGGAAAAATTGACGATTTTTTTGGCAGAGAGAGCACAATAAATAAGAAACACCAACGATTTGAATGTTATGCTGACAGCGTCCTGCCGTCGGTTTACCATCTGACGCTAAAGGGCTAATAGAATTCCTTTAGCGTTTTTATTTTGTTATCATAAAAATCTAAAGCGAGGTGAGAAGCTATGCGTTATTTAACAGAAGAACTCTATCAAAAGCTGCAGTTATTTCCCTTACCTTTTGATGAAGACGTTTCGCTGACCGATCTGGCAGAATGGGGGCTAGATCTTGATGAGCTTTTTATTCAGGAATTATTGGCGCGTGATGAATGGTATTTAAAATATACGCCCGCTCAGCTTAAAGCGCTTCTATTTGACCAAAATGGCAGGATCATTTGTCAAAAATTAGATGATAAGATTTTGACACTGATCAGAAATTTTCGTGAGCAAATAGATGATGAATGGGCAGAAGCAACAGCATGGGTCGATTCCCAACGAGCCCAAGTAGCTCTGCTGGCTAACGAAGGTATGCAAAAATATTTGTCGCTTGATTTGACGGAAAGCAATATTGTACGAGTAAACGGTCTGGACAGCCGCGAAGTAACTATAGAGCTTTGGCAAGGTGTAGACGCTTCTGAATCCATTATTTTGATTTTTAAAAATGTCCGAGAAAGTTTTATGGGCAATATTCATCACTATGATGCCAATTGGTGGCTGTTTGACGAAATCAGCGTTGACGACAGCGGCTATTATCAGCTATATGCTTTATTCGGTAACGCCGACTATATTGGACAGCTACAAGTGCGTTTTCAAGATATTGAAGTTCAGCAAAAAAAATTGATAGACTAAGCTTTTTAAACAACGAAAAGACGACAACTATTTTGACGCGCTAAAACGCATCATAAAAAAGCGAGGAACAAAATGCACATCGAAACGTTATACTATTTATTAGCCATAGAAAAATATGGCTCTACTAGAAAAGCGGCAGAAGTCCTCAATACATCTTATCAAAATGTGAGCCGAGTTTTGCAACAGACAGAAGAAGAATGGCAAGTGCAGCTATTTCAACGCGGCTCCAAAGGAATGCAGCCTACCAAAGAAGGTCGATTGGCTATCGCTTCTGCCAAAGAAATGCTGCGTATTTATCAGCATTTGCTGGAACAATTTCACTATCGAGCCGAATTTTTGCAGCCAGAACGCAATGACCGTCTTTCTGGCAAGCTGGCAGTGGGCTCGTCTATGGTTGCCAACAATGCTTTTGTCAACGATTTATTAGTAGAATTTTCCGCTCAATATCCCCGCATTCAAGTGATATTAGAGGAAGAAGACGCTTATCTGCCCAATGCCAAACGAGAGCACCGACTTTTTTTAGTGCCTCGTTTGCCAACGGAATTGCAAGAAAAAGATTGTGAAGTTATTCCTTTGCTGCAAGATAAAATGGTATTGTTGGTACGCAAAGATAACGTTTTACTTCAGCAAAAATCTATTGCTTTGGCACGTTTGGTCAAACTGCCACTAGTTTTGATTTATAAAAATCGTTGGGAAGACTCCATATTTAGTCGTCTTTTTCAAGCCAACGATGTCGCGCCCAACAAATCTATTGCCACCAACAGCGTCATTGGTTTTCAAAAGTATGTCGCAACTGGTCAATATGTGGGACTTTCGACAGAAATTATTTCGCACAAATTGATGAGTGAAAAAAAGCAGCTTTTTGAACTCATTCCCATTCGGGACAAAGCGATCACTTTCGAATATTGTCTGATGATTCGCGATGCCAAACAGCTTACCCGCAGTGAGCAATGTTTTGTGAATTTTATTAAAGAATCTTTTCATCTCACCTCATAATCAACAGTCAAATCATCAAAAACCGTTTCAGAGAACCCGCCTCGAAACGGTTTTTTTGTTGCTTGAAAGATACGATTTCGTTAAAGTGTCAATAATTTAATGACACTTTAACGAAATCGTCTGCAAAGCCGTTATATGCAAAACGCTTGAGCTGAAGTATGATATGTACATAGGAAGAACTTATATTTTACATCTCAAGGAGGAACATATCATGAATAAATCGTTAACTAACAAAGTATTATTGCTGGGTGTTGATGGATTGGATCCCAAGCTGACGTCTAAATATTTGAAACAAGGTCTTTTGCCTAACATTGAAAAATATGTCCGCTCAGGCGCGCAAAGAGAAAATCTGCAGTTGATCTGCACACCACCAACGATTACGCCGCCGCTGTGGACGACATTGGCAACCGGCGCTTTACCCATTACTCATGGTATTACATGCTTCTGGCGGCAGGATCCCGTTCATTTGGATACCGCCAGCTATAATCTGGATTCCCGTTTATGTCAAGCCGAAGCCCTATGGAACGTGACTGCTGAAGCTGGTATGAAAACTTTAGTTTGGCATTGGCCCGGCTCCAGTTGGCCGCCAACCAGCGACAACCCTAATCTGCATGTTGTCGACGGCACACAGCCAACGATGATCAATGGCGGTGCAGCTCGTGTTGATTTAGAAAAAATCGTTCTAGCTGACGCTAAAATTACCAAAGTCAGCTATCGCCCTGCAGCTGCAAACAATACTGGCGCTGGCTGTGTCATTGAAGATTTGCCGGAAGTAGAAGACACTTTTGATGCTAATAGTATTTTGGGCGGCGACTCTATGAGTATGCGCAATATTATTTTACAGCAATCCGATGGTGAAGACGGTCTGGACGCCGTCAAGCTGGACTTGTGCAACTCGCCTATTAAAGAGGCAGAAGGCTGGGCTGATGCGCCAGAAGGAGCGAAAGAATTTTACGTTATTACTTCAGAAGGTTTAGTACGCAGACCATGCTTGATTTTGAAAAACGAAAGCGGCGTTTATGACCGTATTGCGTACTACCGCAGCAAGAAAGCCACAGAGCCTATCGCAGTTATCAAGAAAAACGAATATATCACCGATGTGGTTGATGAAATGATCTGGAAAGGCGATCATGTTCGCGGCAATCGCAATATGCTTTTGATGGATATTGCCGAAGACGGCAGCCATGTGCGTTTATGGCTATCCCGCGCTATGAATATTGAACATAATCATCTGTTTCATCCGCGAAGCCTGCATCAGCAAATTGTAGATAATGTCGGGCATATTCCGCCAAATCCGACTTCCGGCGGTACAGATTTGGAATTAGTTGAACGAGTTATTATCCCTACTTGGGAAGTTGCCGCCCAATGGCAGGCAGATGCGTTAAATTATTTGATTGATAACAACGGCTATCAAGTGGTATTTTCCCACATTCACAACGTTGACGCTATGGGACACATGTTTTGGTTCTTGGGCAAAGATCGTCCGGCAGCAGGACAAATGAACGGTGAACGCTACAGAAAGAATTTTGAAGAAGTTTACAAACAAACAGACCGCTACTTAGGACGTTTCCTCCATTATTTGGACGAAGGCTGGACGATTATGATTTTCTCGGATCACGGCTTATTGACGCCAGAAGAAGAAGAAAAGCCGCTAATCGGCGATGCTTTTGGCTGCAATGTAAAAGTCATGGAAGAACTAGGCTTCACCGTTTTGAAGAAAGATGAAAACGGCAATGACCTCAAAGAAATTGACTGGACAAAAACCAAAGCGGTCGCTACTCGCGGCGGACAAATTTATATCAATCTCAAGGGTAAATACCCGACAGGTATCGTTGATCCGGCCGATCAGTATGAATTGGAGCGTGAAATCATTGACGGTCTATACAATTATCGTTTGAACGGTAAGCGGGTTATTGCCGTTGCCATGCGCAACAAAGACGCCATTATTTTAGGCACTGGCGGACCGGAATGCGGCGATATACTCTATTGGTTGGAAGAAGGAGTAAACCGCCTGCACGGCGATGCTCTGCCTATGGTGGAAGGAACTTACGATACGTCAGTAACACCAATTTTTATCGCCGCTGGTCAAGGCTTGAAAAAAGGATACCAATCGCCGCGCATTATTCGTCAGGTTGATATGGCGCCTACCGTCGCCTATATGTTAGGCGTACGTATGCCTAAACAATGTGAAGGGGCGGTTGCTTATCAAATTTTAGAAGACTATCCCTTTTAAAATATAATTTTTTAGTTCTATAACGACGCGACAGAAAAGAAATCTTATGCTTGATGCCGCGTCGTTTTCTTATCAATAACATTTTAATGAAATGAGTCTATCCATTTGAAACGCTAATTCATCAGCAAAGGGGGAATTTGTTATGACGAAAGGAAAAACAGTTTCTGTAGGACAAGAAAATATTACTGTTACAGAAGAAAAAATTAAGAAAAAAAGAGAAAGCGGCTTAATTTTGGTGCACGCCATTGTCGTCAGCTTCTTTATGTTCATTTTTGGGCGAATCTGTCCGCCTCTTGGCGCAATCACACCGCTTGGAATGCAAATTTTAGGAATCTTTATCGGAATGCTTTATGGCTGGACGACCAGCGGTATGATTTGGCCTTCGCTTTTAGGAATGGTCGCTTTTGCCGGAACGGGCATGATGCCGATGACTGATTTTTTAAAAGTTAGTTTCGGCAATGAGACAGTGGTGTTTATTTTATTTATGTTCGTTTTTACGGCAGTCATTGATGAAGTTGGGCTGATCAATTTTATTGCCAATTGGTTTATCAGCCGCAAATTGGTGGCAGGACGCCCATGGGTATTTTCTTTTATATTGCTTATCGGTTGCTTTGTGGCATCGCAAATCAATATGTTTGTTGCCATTTTAGTTTTTTGGGGCATTATTTACATCGTAGCGGAAAGATTTGGTTTTCAAAAGTATGATGGCTGGACGACGTTTATGGTTACGAGTGTTGTCGTTGCCAGCGCTATTGGCGGTTGCGTATTGCCATATAAGCTGGTTCCATTGGCTATGCTGGGCGTATATCGCACAGTTACGGGTGGAGAAATCAATTTTTTCCAATATGTCTGTTTTTCACTGCCTATTACACTGTTGATTATGGTGGTTTTTGTTTTGGTGGGACGGTTAATCATTCGTCCTGATGTGAAAGGATTGGCTAATTTAAGTGTAGATTTTGTTAACAAAGAAGATTTGCGGCTCAATAAAAAGCAAAAAACCGCATTTTTGTATCTGTTGATTTTTATTGTGCTGATGCTCTTGCCCGGTGCTCTGCCTAAAGAATTGGCATTGCGACAATTCTTAGATCAGATTGGTATTGTGGGTATTGTCATGTTGATGATCGTTTTTATGTTTTGGACTTATTTTGATGGCAAACCATTGATGGACTTCAAAAAAATGGCGAGCCAAGGGGTCGGCTGGGATATTTTTATCATTTTTTCAATGGTGATTCCTTTTGCTTCCATTTTTACCAATGACGTTACAGGAATTAAACAGCAAATGCTGGCCATGTTACAGCCCGTTCTTGCAGGACGTTCGCCTATGATTTTTATCTTTTTGGTCATGCTATTGGCAGTGATTCTGACCAATTTGGCCAACAATATGGTAGTCGGTGCAGCGTTGATTCCTGTCATTTATGCCATCGGCTCGGTCAGCGGTGTTAATATCATGGCAGCCGTTGCTGTATTGATTATTGTCATCAATTTGGCTTTTATCACGCCGGCAGCTTCACCTGGTGCTGCTATGATTTTTGCCAATGAATGGGTGCGCGCCAAAGATATTTACAAAATAGCCTTTGTATTTGTTGCAGTCGCTTTTTTGGTTACAGCCATTTTTGGTATTATTTGGGCTAATTTAGTTTACTGAGAAAAATGACTTCAGCGATAAACGTTTCGCTGAAGTCATAAGCCAATTTTTTATTGAAGGTCACATGTAAAGGTGGTTTCTTCCACCAAATACATACGATTGACTGCTCATTTGTGGTGAATGGTACAGGCAGAAAAAGCGGTGATAGACCGACAGGATGAAACAGAAGTGGGAGCGTTTGTAGTTATCCTAATACTCTTTCTCTTTGTAGACTATAGGTAAAAAGCGCGCTTACTCATTATCCACAAGCGGACAGCGGTACTGTCTGCGACAGTCATGTGTTGTTTAACTTTGCAAGGCAATACAACGTTCGTGAAACAACACGCGCGCCAGCTCCGACTACGGGGCTGTTCAAAAGAGTTGAGGCACTGTCTCCACAAGCAGAAACTATGGTTTTCGGCAATGCTGAAAACCATAGTTTCTGCTTGTGAGAATAAAGACATTGCTTGCAAATTAGGTAAAGACCTTACAATAGGAGTTGAGCAGTGGTTAGCTTTATGCTATGCTTTAAACGAGTCAAATCGAAATTTATGAAAGGAAGGCAAATGATGGAGCTCATATATAAAAATATTATACTTGGAAAGATAGTGGTTACAGAACGTGAAACTTTTTGGATTTCTGGTGATTTCTATCCATACCCTAGCGCATCAGAATTTAAAGATTTTTTTGATGCATTAGTATGTGAAGATGGATTTGATGAAGCAAGGTTTAAGGAGGATTTATTAAAGGAAGATCATTGGTTTGTATCTGAAAATGGTAATTCCAAAGGAATCTCATGTCCGGCAATATACGAAAATCGTAAAATTGCATTCAGATACAGATAATATACATTTGAAATAGCGTCGCAAATTCCAATTTGTTGGGGAAATTTCATCCTTTGGGTAAATATCCTTAGCAAATCCCATCTTGATAAGTGCTCAACTTACTTTCTTCATCAACAACGCTTTTATCAAAATATCTATCAATACAGCCCCATATTGACAAAAACCTTTGGTAATCTCCCATTCTCCAACCAATAAATCATCTCCTATATTTACTTCGACATGCGAAAACTTCTTCAAAAAATTTTTATTTTCTGCCTATCACTGCATCTGGTGAATTTATCCCCCCTTACGAATTAACATGCATTTTTATCGACAGCTCAATTTCTTATATGTCGTATATTTTGATGACTAACCCAAAATGATTATAGATTTTTTTATAACTAGGATATAGCAAATAACAATTATACAATAAACAGTTATTATGATATAGTCTTTATAAGAAGTTCATATATGACTTTTTGACGACGCGCCAGTCAATTTCTGTAAATGATAGTAAGGAGGCATACGAATGTCTACGCAAATACAAAAGAAATCTTTAGCCGACAACAAATTATTTTGGAAAATCGTCGTGCTCATTTTGCAATTTGTAGCAGTTTATCTGCCGCCTTTTGGCGAAATGACGGTCCTTGGCATGCATATTTTATTCATTTTACTTGGGACTATCGTAGGCTGGGTATTTATTGATTTAGGCTGGCCTTCGGTTTCTGGTATTATTGCTTTAGGAACCAGTGGAGCTTATGCATCGATGGGAGAAGCTTTGGCGGCTTGTCTGGGCAGTCAAACGCAGTGGATGGTCTTTGGCGCCTTATTGATTTGTGCTTTTGTAACAGAATCCGGTTTAGCGGAAGTAATTGCTGGTTTTTTGCTGAATTTGAAAATTTCCCGTAAAAGTCCTTTTGTAATGAGTTTTTTCTTTTTTATTGGCGCTTATTTAATCGCCGCTGTTTCCGCTTGTCAGATTGCTGTTTTGTTGTTTATTGGTTTATATCGCGGTCTTGCTGAAAAAGCTGGCGTAAAAGCTGGTGATTTAATCAATTCTTATTGGCTCTGTGGCTTAGCATTGTGCGCCGTTTTTGGTGAAATGTTTCCGCCATATAAAATTTCCTTGATTATTTTATTGAATATTTACAATGCAGCGGTACAAACACCATTATCCGCTTTACAAGGAATCATTTGGGGCATCGGTGGGTCGTTAATTTTGACGATTGTTTATATTGTGTTTTGCAAATGTGTAATACGCATTGATTTATCTCGTTTTGATCCTAGCGTTCTGCAAATTGAAAAAATAACGCCTTCCAAAGAACAAAAAACAATGTTGTGGTATATTTTAGCCATGGTTATCATGCTGGTTGTACCCAGTATCTTTTCCAGCAGCACGTTTCCTTTATTTGTAGGAATGAATTATTTAGGTTATGGCGGTTTGATGTTAATTTTAGTAGTAGTAATGATGACAGTACCTATTAACGGTAAACCTTTGTTAGAGATGACTACTATGGGTAAAGGTTTTAACTGGAGCGTATTTTGGATGGCAGCTTTTTATACGACCATCAGTGGCTTTATTTCCAAAAATTCGGTAGGTATTTCAGCGACGCTGAGCGCTTGGTTTGCGCCGTTATTAACGGTTTTGCCAGCAGTGGTCTTCGTTATTTTAGCGATTTATCTTTCGATGATTTTATCTAATTTCCTAAACAATATGGTAGTCGCTTTAGTTTTTATCAGCGCAATTGTGGCGCTTAGCCACAGTATTGAAGGAATCAATCTTGCTGCCGCTACCATTGCTATTTATTTGGGCAGTAATTGTGCTATTGGCATGCCCTCTGCTAATCCGGTTAATGCTATTGCCTTCAGCACTAATGATTTGATTACTTTCAAAAATCAGAGCCGTTTAGGTTGGATTACCGGTTTTGTGATGGCAACAATTTCTGTGGGAATATATTTTGTCATGGCAATTGTATTTAATATGATGGGTTTAGTTTAAAGAATGGAGGAATAACTGATGAAAATTATTGACATGAGAGTACGGGCGCCTTTTGCCGCCTATCAAAATTGCAACCTTTACAGCGCTGAAATAATTTCTGATGAAGGACGAGGCGGTGCTCGTAATTGGCTTATACCGCCTTCCGTTAAAGCGTTTTCAATGGATTTGCTAATCAAGGAAGCACAAGAAGCCAACATTGAGAAATTAGTGGTGCCTATACGCAAAAGCCTTGATGGCAAAAATGATGATTTGGTGCAACTAATCAACGATTATCCGCAACAAATTGTTGGCTTAGCAGGCATTGACGTAGCAAATATTTCTGCAGCTATACAAGAAATCGAACAATATGTTGTTAATGGTCCTTGTCAGGGGATTATTCTGGAACCGGGGCAAGATAAAGTGCCATGGTTTGTCAATGATACGCGAGTATTTCCGCTATATGAATATTGCCAGCAGCATCAAATCCCTATTTTTATGACGTATGGCGGCATTATGACGCCAAGTATTCGCTATTATGCACCAGAGCCGCTAGACGATGTATTAGGCGCTTTTCCGAAGCTCAAAATTGGTTTAGCGCATGGCGGTTGGCCTTATGTCACGGAAGTATGTCAAATGGCGCTTAATCGTGGAAATTTATATCTCGCGCCAGATTTTTATCTTATTGAATCACCGGGGCAAAATGATTATATCATGGCGTCTAATAGTTTTTTATCCGACCGCATGATGTTTGCTTCTGCTTATCCCTTGATGCCATTAAAGGAATCCGCAGAATACTACATGACCTCAGGCATTAAAGAAACGCTTCTGCCTAAAGTAATGTATCAAAATGCCTTTAACTTTTTAGATTTAGCCGCAGATATAAAATAACATCAAATCCAAAACGGATAATTGCCAATAACATTTTCAACGCATCTCAACATAATATAGTAATATATATCTATTTTTGATGTTCTCCTGTCAAATAGATAGGTTCTGTTAAGTTAATATTAAATGACAAACGCTCCCCCATGGTTTATACTGGAATTGAAATATAACCCTTATACTCCCAACGAAAGGAGCGTTTGTCA
>CATJSX010000096.1 GCA_949743265.1 uncultured Peptococcaceae bacterium | reverse complement strand
TGCCCAAACTATTGGAACGCAGCGGTAATTTTGAAAAAGGCTCTATTACGGGTATTTATACGGTTTTGGTAGAAGGCGACGACACTAACGAGCCAATTGCCGATACGGTGCGTGGTATTTTAGACGGGCACATCGTTTTATCTCGTTCACTGGCGCAGCGTAACCAATACCCGGCAATTGATATTAATGCCAGTATTAGCCGCTTGATGAATGATATTGGCGATGAAAAACTATTAAAATTGGCGAAAGAGATCAGGGATATTTTGGCGATTTACAATGAAAATTATGATCTGATCGCCATAGGTGCCTACAAAAAAGGCAGTAATCCAAAAGTTGACAGAGCTATTGCTCATATTGATGAAATCAACGCGTTTTTGATGCAGAAGACCGGCGACGATTTTTCTTTTGAGGAGACATTGCAATTGATGGAGACGCTGGTTAATGCAGCTAATGGCAAAGGTTAAGCATATTCTAAATAAACTAGCTTAGAGGTGAATGAAATGAAGAACTTTCATTTTTCGCTTGAAAGTGTTTTGAAGTACAAAAATCAATTATTAACCAATGCAATGGGCGATTTGGGGCGTGTGACTAAAGCACTGAATCAGATTCTTGAAGAAGTCAAAGAAGTGCAGCAAACCTATCAAGAGCAAAAAGAAAATTATGAGCAAAGTCGTTTGCGAGGCGTAACGCCACAGGTCATGTTATATTACAATGATTACTTGAATAAACTGCATGATGAGGAGAATATCCTTAAACGTAGAGAACAAGCTATGCAGCGTGAAAAAAAAGCGGCTACTGATAAGGTGCTCAGCTTTAAAGTAGAAGTCGCTGCTTTGGAAAAACTTAAAGAAAAAGAATGGACGGCGTACCGAGCGCAGGCTGCTAAAGAAGAAGAAAGAGCAGTAGAAGAATTCGTCGTTTACGGTCGCGTCGCTAGCCGATAAAATTTCCCTAAAAAGGAGCGTTGTTAATGAATTTAAATCAAGTAAGCGCTTTAAATCTTCAGTCAAAAGAACAAAAGACTTCTACTAGTAAAAATACCAGTAGTGGGCAAAATGGCGATTTTGCTGATATTTTGGCGAAGAAAACCACTGATACCGTATCAAAAGATAAAACAACGAGCGATAAGACTGACGCTAATCAGAAAGACAGCACAGTCGATCAATCTAAGCCAGCTGATAAAAAAGAAGAAACGGAAAATATAGAAGCAACCGACGCAAAAGAAAATACTGACAAAACTGAAGGCGAAACTAAAGACGCTCCAAAAGCGGAAGAAGCGCCCGCAGAAAATGTTTTGCAAGCAATGAGTATGATGATGATTAACGTGCCTGTTGATACAACACTTGTTGCTACACCAGTGGCAGAAGAAAGCGCGCCCATGATACAAAATGTAGAGGCGGTTCAGCCTCAGAATGTTGTCGTTTCTGAAGAAGTCGTTAGTGCTGTTAAGCTGCAGGTAGAAGAACAGCAGCCTAAAGTCAATACGACACAAACGACTCAAACCGTACCGGAGCAACAACCAGAGCAAATTCAGCAAACGGTCAAAATAGAAAATGTTGATGTTAATACCAATAGCAATGAAGCGCAGAGCGAACAACAATCATTAACAAAAGAGGACGTCAAAGAAACGGTCGCCGCTGATATGCCAGCGATTCATGAGGAAACGCCACAGACAGCTGCTAGAGCGCCGCAAGTAATGACGACACAGACAGAAGCGGAAACAACAATTCCGGTTAATGATAGCTCTAGTTTATTACAGCGTCATACAACAACGCAAGTAGCAGATAAAATTGTTGCTAATCTGAAAGACGGTCAGCAACAGTTTGTAATGACGCTTCATCCAGAACGATTGGGCGAAGTAATCGTTAAGATGATTTTTGAAAGCGGGCATTTGTCGCTCAGAGTAGAAACTCATAATCAATTAGCACAGAATTTGCTTTTAGGCAATATTGCTGATTTGAAAAATACACTGGAAAACGAAGGCGTTATTGTCAATGAAGTGGATGTTAGCCCTTATCTTAGCCATGATCAGCAAAATGAAGATCAACGCTCTGATCAAAGTCGCAAAGATGGACAGCATACTGCCAAGGTTCTGCTTAGCGAAGAAGAAACTGATGAAGAAGTAGAAGCCGATGTAACAACGGAAGATTTGCTAAATTATACTGCTTAATAACAGTACTGACGAGGTGAAGAAAAATGAGTATGATGGATTTTGCCGCGCCTGCTGTGGAAACTGATAGCACCAGTATCAGTAATGCCCGTAGGAATGCCAACAAAACCAGTAATGATTTCGATCTGAACGATTTTTATTATCTATTTTCTGTTCAGTTGCAAAACCAAGATATGATGAATCCCGTCGACGATAGCCAGTTTTTAGCTCAGATGACACAAATGGCGATGATCAAAGCCATGGATCAGATGAATGAAATGACCATGACTTCTTATGCTTTTGAATTTATGGGCAAAGACGTTATTGTTGCTTATGAAAATAAAGAAGGCGAATTAGAAACTGTTGAAGGCGCTGTCGAACGCGTTACGCTATATAATGGGACGCCTAAAGTTACGGTAGAAGGCGTTGAGTATGATTTATCACAAGTCATGGAAGTAATTACTCCAGAAAAGGGCGACGCCTTAGAACTAATCGGTCGTGAAGTTGCTTATGGCGAATATGATAAAGACGGCAATTTCTTAAAAGACGATAAGGGTAATATCATTATTACTACAGGTATCGTTGAAAAAGTGACGACTTATGATGGCAAGACCTTGTTCTATATTGACGGCAAAGCTTACAGTCGTGAACAAATTTTGGAAGTCATGGGTTTGGTTGAAAAAGATAAGGAAATTACCATCATTTGGCCTGACGATGACGAGCAAGAAAATGATAAAATAGAAGACACCGATAAAACGGACAATGATAAGAACGAGGATAATACAGACAAAACGGAAGGAAATCCGTCAATAGGTGAAAATACTGGCGGCGATACGGAAAATAGCACAGAAGGCAGTACAGATAATAATGCTGGCGGTGGCAGCGTCAATCCTCCAGTAGAAGACACTACGACAGGAAACGAAGGGGAAGCAGGCAGTGCTGAAACAACTACGCCAGCAGCATAAAGTTGACAAGATAAAACAACAAATTCTTAAGGAGATGGGTTAAAAATGTCAAGAGCATTATATACAGCGGTTTCAGGGTTAAAATCACATCAGACAAAAATGGACGTTATCGGCAACAATATCGCCAATGTTAGTACGTATGGATTTAAAACAGGACGTGCCAGTTTTCGCGATGTTTTTTATCAAAATTTGGGTTCTGGCGGTGGTTCTAATGCTACTTTTGGTGGTGTGGGTGGTTTGAATCCATATCAGATTGGTTATGGGACGCAAGTTGCTAGCATTGATACCAATCATGCGAAAACGGGTTTTGCTAATACAGGTTATTCTAATGACTGTTATATTAACGGTGAAGGGTTATTTATTGTTGGGACTTTAAATTCAGAAGATGGCGAAGAGCTGGATGAATTTACCGGAGAAGCTATTGGCAATCTGTATTATACACGTGTCGGGATGTTTGATTTTGATTCCGCTGGTTTTCTTGTCGACTCTACTGGTCAATTAGTGTTTGGGGTACCTGTCGGCGGTTTGGGGGATGAATCAGCAAACCGCGAAGGATTAGTAGCCATTCGTTATGATGCAAGTGAAGATGGTGACAATGCTGGTGAAGGTAGATTGCCAATTCGAAATATTTCTATTGGCACTGACGGAATGATTACTTGTATTGGCAATGATGGTATTCGTTATGGTTTGGCAGCAGACGGTAGCGGCGAATTATTGCCTTTAGAAGGTGAAGATCGAGTAGAAAAAGAAGAATGTTTGGCTATCGCTATGGCAAATTTTGACAATCCTAGCGGTTTGGAAATGGTTGGTAACAGCTATTATCAGCCTACTGGCAATACAGGTGAAGTTAATTATTATCAAGCTGGTACTAATAATATGGGTACCATCAAAACCGGTGGTTTAGAAATGTCTGGTACCGATATTTCACAGGAATTTGCGGATATGATTATGACGCAGCGCGGTTTTCAAGCTAACTCTCGTATTGTTTCCGTAGTTGATAGTATGCTCGAAGAAGTCGTTAACCTGAAACGATAAGCACATTTAGGGAGGCAGCAGTTAAGTGATTAGATTAACAGGAATTAACAGCGATGAATTTGTATTGAACAGCGATTTAATAGAAACTATTGAAGAAACACCGGATACAGTCATTTCGCTTACCAGTGGCAAAAAACTGGTAGTTAAAGAACCCAGCCGCGTTGTTGTGCAGATGGTCGTTGACTTTAAACGGAAGATTTATAACCGTTTCTAAAACGAGTGACGACAGCCGCCGGAATTATTCTTTTTCTGGCGGACTGCCGCAACAACAGAGGCAGTAAGAAAATAAAATTTAAATAGGGGACATAGCGATGGACATATTCGGGCTTTTAGGGCTTATATTGGGTTTCGCCATGGTTTGTTACGGGATTGTTTCTGGCGGTGGCAGTTTGATAGACTTTGTCAATGTACCCAGCCTTGCGATTGTTATCGGGGGGACTTTTGGCGCTTTATTTATTTCCTATCCATTTGATACCATCAAGCAAATACCGAAGCATTTTAGGGTGGTTTTTGGCAAAGATCCTTTTTTGCCAACAGAATATATTTCGCAAATTAGCGAATTGGCTAAGGCCGCCAGAAAAAATGGGTTGCTTTCTTTGGAAGATATGGCGGCTGAGTTAGATAGTAAATTTTTAGCTAGTAGTATTATGACTATTGTTGACGTCAATGATGCTGATCGTGTGCGTAAAATGTTTGATGCGCAACTAGATTATGTTCATCAACGCCATGAGTATACCATTGGTTTTTATGATAGAGCGGCAGCGCTGGCGCCGGCATTTGGGATGATAGGTACAGTCATTGGGCTTATAAACATGCTGGCGGAAATCGGCGACGCTAATCCAGAGAGTTTGGGCGTAGGAATGTCGGTGGCGTTGATTACCACGCTTTATGGGAGCGTATTGGCAAACTTATTCTTTACACCAATAGGCAGTAAGTTGCAAGTTTTGCATGAGCACGAGATGCTCTGCATGGAATTGGTGGTAGAAGGGGTACTCTCGATCCAAGCTGGTGAAAATCCCAAACAAATCGAGGAAAAATTGATCTCATTCTTGCCGGAAAACATGTCTGACGGATTGGACGATGCAGGTAGTGAGCGAGATGAATAGTCCGAGAGTGTTGATATTTCAGGAGAGTGAGCAGTATGGCCAAACGATCTAGTGATAAAAAAGTGAATAAAGATGCATGGTTAGCTACTTATGGCGATATGATCACTTTAGTACTGACCTTCTTTATCTTGCTTTATGCCATGTCGACTATTACAGAAGAAAACTGGGAAAAGATTATACAGGCTTTTGACAAAAATCGTTCCGCGCAGATTGTTATTCATGAAGAACCCAGAGAAGGCGATACATTGCCGGGTATGGAAGGTAATCAGAATGGATTAGCGACATCGGAAACGCCGGTAGAAGCGGATGATGTCAATGATATTTCTGATTTATATGAGTATATGCAGCAGGTTGTTCAGCAGGAAGGATTGGAGGAAGAGATTTCCTTAGGTTTAGGCGATGGCTTTGTTATTTTGCGTTTTCGGGGCGATTTGTTTTTTGGAGCGGATAGTGCGGTTTTGCAGCCTGAGGCAAGGAATATTTTAGATGTTTTAAGCGCAGGAATGGCGCCTATTGCCGAGCAGATTCAGCTGGTGCGTATCGACGGGCATACCGCTACTAATCCAGCCCTTTCACAATACACTATTTCTACAAGAAAGCTGTCTACTGACAGGGCTAATGCAGCACTTGAATATATAGAAAGTAAAGATATTATGGATCCGGTCAAATTGATTGCCGTTGGTTATGGCAAATACCGACCGATTCAAAGTAATGAAACTAACGAAGGACGGGCGGAGAACCGTCGAGTAGAAATTTATATTTCGGACAAATCATCGACTGATATTGATATTGATGAAGTTTATAAAGCATTAGCACCTGACGGAGGTGAAACGCCATAAGAAAAGCGGAAAATAGGGGGTTGAGGTGAGATGAATGGCTGATGTTTTATCACAGGATCAGATTGACGCGCTTTTGAAGGGGATTCAAGCTGGTGAAGTCGAAATGGATCCTGTGGATAATGACCCTAAAAAGCGGGTAAAAGAATACGATTTCCGCAGTCCTAAGCGTTTCACACGAGAACAGCTGAAATTGATTGACAGTGTTTATCAGAATTATGCGCGTCGTTTGGCATCATACTTATCTGGTATACTGAGGGTGTATTGCGAGGCAAGTATTGGGCAGATAGAAGAACAAAAGTATTATGAGTTTAATAATGCTTTAGAAGATTCGGTGCTGATGGCGAATTTGAATATTGCTTATCCTGAAGATGAGGAGATTGAAGATCAGGTTTTGCTGATGGAAATGTCCAAGAGCATTTCTTTTTCAATTATTGACAGGCTTTTGGGCGGTAGTGGCAATGGTTATAACATTACTCGTGATTATACGGAAATCGAGCTTTCTTTATTAGAAAATGTTTTGAAACAAATCATCACTTTGATGAAAGAGCCGTGGAATAACTATTTTACTATTGAGCCGTCTCTAAGCCGCATTGATACCAATTCCCGTTTGGTGCAGACGATGGATGCTGACGAGACTGTTTTGATCATCATGTTGAACTTGAAGATTAATCAATTAGACGGTAGAATCAATATCTGTATGTCCGGTAACAGTTTGGGAATTTTATTGAAGCAGCTGGATGAAAAAGCAGTTAAGCAACAAAATCAAAAAAGTGATGCGGCAACAGATGAAATGAGTCGCGGTAGTATTATGCGGTCGGTAGAAAAAGGTTCTTTAGAGATGAAAGCCATTTTGGGGAAAGCCAATCTGAGCTTAGCGGACGTATTAACTTTGCATGTCGGTGATGTTATTGAACTGGATCAGAATGTCAGTATGCCGATCATGGTGACCGTTGAAGATAAACCGTGGTTTACTGGCGCACTGGGCGTAAAGAAGAAGAAAAAAGCGGTCAAAATCATCGATTACTATGAAAAGAGAGGTAAGCTGTAAACATGGGAGAAAATCAAGAAATCTTTACAGAGATGGAAATCTCTGCTATAGGTGAAATTTTAAACATCAGCATGGGCTCCGCAGCTACCGCCGTATCGAAATTATTGGATAGACGTGTCAATATTACCACACCGGAAGTGATGGTACTTAAGGCATCGGAAATTGAGATCATGGAATTGGTTCCAGCGGTTGGGGTAGAGATTACTTATGTTGAAGGTATTTCTGGCAGTAATGTAATGGTCATGAAGAAGACTGATGTGAATGTTATCATCAATATCATGTCTGGTGGCATGCTAGGAACCGATCCTGATGCAGAAGTAGATGAAATGGGCTTAAGCGCCATTTGCGAGGTAATGAATCAGATGATGGGCGCGTCAGCAACTGCCTTGTCTGACTTTTTGGGGCGAACGGTTAATATATCGACGCCAATGCCAGTAGAAGTAACGCCTAATGTTCCTTTTGTCAAAAATGATCCTGACGAAGATATGGTTCGGGTGAATTTTGTTTTTGATATTGAAGATGTTGTTCACAGTAAGTTTTTAAGTGTAATGTCTTGTGATTTAGCCCGTGATTTGATTTCTAGCGTTATGGGCGATGCACTGGAAGAAACAGCACCAGAAATATCACAAGAGCAACCGCAAGCAGCGGCACAGGCTGCACCACAGCCGCAAGCAGCGGCACCAAATCCACCGCAAGCGGCGCCACAGGCACCAAATCCGCCGCCAAGACGGCAACCAGCACCAGCTAAAGTTATTGCAACCCAGCCGATAGAATATAGTGAAACGCGACCGGTAGAACTGCAAAGCTTTGATGATGCTGAAAGCTATTTCTGGGATACTGAAATACCAGAGAACTTGGATTTGATTCGGTCGGTACCACTAGAAATCAGTGTAGAGATTGGCAAGGCAACCAGACAAGTTAAAGATATTTTGGAATTTACTCAAGGTACTATCATTGAGTTAGATAAACAAGCGGGAGCGTCTGCTGATATTATTGTTAATGGTCAGCCGATAGCCAAAGGCGATATTGTAGTCATTGGCGATAATTTTGGTGTAAGGATTGTAGAAATCTTAAGACGGGAAGAATTATTAAAACTATAATTTATAAATTGAGGTGTTTATTTAATGGCAAATAAGATTTTAGTCGTGGATGACGCGGCATTTATGAGAATGATGATCAAAGATACGCTGATCAAAAATAATTTAGGTGAGGTTGAAGAGGCTTCAGACGGTGCGCAAGCAGTGGCAAAATATGCAGAACTTCAACCTGATTTGGTAATCATGGATATTACTATGCCTAATAAAGACGGGTTGGAAGCATTGAAAGAAATCAAAGCCAGTTATCCGGGTGCTAATGTCGTTATGTGTTCGGCAATGGGGCAGGAAGCAATGGTTGTGGAAGCAATTAAGCTAGGGGCAAAAGATTTTATTGTTAAGCCGTTTAAGCCAGATCGTATTATTAAAACTGTTACCGATATTTTAAAATAGCTAAAGGTTAGCTGGGGGAATCCGCATTGGATAAAGTGCTGACAGTTTGTCTAGCGTTTGTTTTTGTTATTGGCGTTATTCTGCTCATCTATTGGATAGCAGGAAGTTGGCAAGCGCAAGGCGGTGGCAGAGGACGGTTGATCAAGATCATTGATCGTACGATGCTTGGCAGAGATAAATTTTTGGTGTTGATGCAGTTTCAAGGAAATACATACTTACTTGGCGTCACAAATGAAACAGTTGCTTTACTGGACAAAATTGAGGGCGAATTGACTATTGAAACAGCATCATCAGTAAATTTCAAGACTAAATTAGCACAATTGTATAAAGAGAGTAGTAATTTAAGATCAACAAAGGAGAGTCAAGATGATGCTGGGCAAGATGAATAAAAAGCAGGGATTTTTAGTAGTCTTGAGTGTTTCTTTCTTGACTCGCCCTAAGGTTGTATATGCAGCGCCTTTAATTGATAATTTGCTTAATACGGTAGATGGCAGTTTAGAAGTATTATTTTTATTGTCAATGATTACTTTGTTGCCATCGTTGTTGGTCATGATGACCAGTTTTACGCGAATTATTATTGTACTGTCTTTTTTACGCAATTCAATGGGTTTGCAGCAATCGCCGCCTAATCAGATTTTGATTGGTATTGCGTTGTTTTTGACGTTATTTATTATGACACCGACATTTACAGAAATTCAAGCGGAAGCGATAGTACCTTATGAAGCTGGAGAGATTGACGGTCGAGAGGCGCTTGTGCGTATGGGCAATCCGATTAAAGAATTTATGTTAGCGCAGACCAAGACGGAAGAATTAGATTTATTTTTGAATTTGGCAAATATAGAGATGCCGGAGGATTTGATGGATTTGCCGCTGACGGTGGTAGCGCCATCTTTTATGACTAGTGAATTAAAGCGAGCATTTATGATGGGCTTTATGATTTATTTGCCTTTTATTGTTATTGATATGGTGGTGGCGAGCACGTTGATGTCTATGGGGATGATTATGTTGCCGCCAGCAATGATTTCGATGCCGTTCAAATTGCTTTTATTCATTTTGGTTGACGGTTGGAGCTATCTTATTGATACGTTAGTGCGAGGATTTAATTAGATTCTGCACATGAGGGATTGAGGTGAAATGTCAGTGCTTGATTTGAGCGTTCTATTTCAGGATATGGCAATGACAACACTTTTAGTTGCTACGCCTATATTGGCAGTAGCGCTGGGCGTGGGGTTATTGATTTCTATTTTTCAGGCTGCAACACAAATCAATGAACAGACATTGACTTTTGTGCCGAAGCTGTTAGCTATTGCGTTAGTTTTGGTCATTGCAGGTTCTTGGATGATGCAGCAATTGATGGGATTCACCTACCGTGTTTTTGATATGATGACCAAAACATTTTAATTAAAGCTCAAGGAGAAGTTGCATGGATGAGATTATCCTTGACGAAATCATATTTTATCTGGTCGTGATGATGCGTCTGACAGGCATGATATTTTTTAATAATCTGCTGGGCAGAAGCAACGTGCCAGCGCCTTTTCGTATTGGGCTGACCATAATGCTGACTTATTATACTGTTGGCTTTCTGGAGGTTCAAACGATTGAGGCTGATACTTGGTTAGGACTGGGTATCATTATGTTGAAGGAATTGTTTATTGGTTATTTTATGGGCTATATTGTTTCAGGGGTCTTAGCAATCGCTATGGTAGCTGGTGAATTATTGGATATGCAGCTAGGGATAGCCATGGCAAAGATTTATGACCCACAGAGCAATGTATCCATGCCGATAACTGGTAGTATTTTCAATGCCATGTTTATTTTGACTTTTTTTCTAGCTAACGGGCATATTACCTTGATCTATCTGATGGTAGAGTCTTTTGCGGTTATTCCAGCAGGACATATTGTTATTCATCAGGAAATGTTTATGTATTGTGTCGGCTTTGTAGCAACACTTTTGACGCTGGCTTTAAAATTGGCATTGCCTTTTATTGCGGTACAGTTTGTTGTCGAAGTTGCTGTCGGAATTTTGATGAAAGCGATTCCACAGATCAATGTGTTCGTGCTTAATATTCAGCTGAAATTATTCATGGGCTTTATGCTGATTTTTTCTCTAACGCCAGAAATTGCTGAATTTATGGATAGTATGTTGTTGTTATTGTTGGATAGTTTAAGCCGTGGAATTTATCAGTTTTTCAGCTAAAAAGGGGGGAACATTGTGGCTGACGAGGATAAAACAGAGGAAGCCACCCCTAGGAAGCGTCAGGACGAACGAAAAAAAGGGAATATTTTTCAAAGTAAGGATATTACGACGGCGATTTTTATTTTTGTATCGTTTTTTGCCTTAAATCTCTTATTTCCGTACATGTATGATCTTGTCTCTGAAACGATGGTTTATTTTTTTCGCCTCTCGGAGAGTTTGCACGATTTTGAAATGACTGAAGCGAGAACGATTTTGAGCCATTTGTTGAGAGTCTTACTGATGCTGAGCTTACCGATGTTGTTAATCTGCATGATGACCAATGTGGTCATTACCATGTTTCAAACCAAAATGCTTTTTTCGCTGGAAAGTCTGAAATTTAAATTCTCCAAATTAAATCCCTTGCAAGGCATTAAGCGTATGTTTTCTATGCGTACGCAAGTAGAATTATTAAAGTCGATGTTAAAAATCACCATTATTGGGGTATTGATATATGGAACCGTAATGGATACTATTCATCAATTGCCGGATACGTTTAATTTAGCGATTATTGACGTTTGTCATTTCACTGGAAGCGCCGTTTTGGGATTAGTATGGAAGATTGGCATTGTTTTTTTTGCCATTGCGATTCTTGACCTTTTGTATCAACGTTGGGACTATGAAAAAAAGATTAAGATGTCTAAGCATGAAGTTAAGCAAGAGTATAAACAAATGGAAGGTGATCCGCTCATCAAAAGCAAGCGTCGAGAAATGCAGCAGAAAATGGCAATGGGACGCATGATGCAGCAGGTGCCTGACGCTGACGTTGTTATTCGTAATCCGACTCATTTTGCCGTCGCCTTGAAGTATCAAGAAGAAAGCAATAGTGCGCCGGTTGTTTTGGCAAAAGGGCAAGATTATATAGCGTTTAAAATTATTGAAGTGGCAGAAAACGCATCAGTGCCTACCGTTGAGAATCCGCCGTTAGCCAGAGGAATCTATCATACGGTCGACATAGGGCAGGAGATTTTGCCAGAGCAGTATCAAGCAGTGGCAGAGGTGTTTGCTTGGATTTATCGATTAAATAAAAGGAATTGAGAGTAACATGAAAAAACTTTTGGAATATATTCTGAACAACACCATAGCCGTTTTTGTCGTCGCGATTATTGCGCTGATTATCGTACCTTTGCCGACATTTATTCTTGATATGATGTTTATTTTTAACATCACCATCTCATTGATCATTCTTTTGATCACAATGTACATAAAAGGTCCGTTGGAGTTTTCTATTTTTCCGTCAGTACTATTGATTACGACTTTATTGCGGATATCGCTGAATATTTCCTCAACGCGTTTAATCTTATCAGAAAACGGTCAAGCGGGAGCGGTTATTTCCACTTTTGGTAATTTCGTGCTTAGAGGCAATATTGTTGTCGGTTTCGTTATTTTTATCATTATCGTTTTGGTACAATTTTTGGTTATTACCAAAGGTGCCGAACGTATTTCGGAAGTTGCCGCTAGATTTACTTTGGACGCTATGCCTGGTAAACAGATGGCTATTGATGCGGATATGAACGCTGGTTTGATTACTGAAATGGAAGCCCGCAAGCGGCGTAGCGATATTCAGCGAGAAGCTGACTTTTATGGCGCTATGGACGGGGCGACAAAGTTAGTCAAAGGGGACGCTATTGCTTCAATCGTCATTACGTTGATCAATTTGATTGGCGGTATTATTATCGGGATGGTGTTTGGTGGCGGAACTTTTTCAGAAGTATTGTCCATTTATTCCATAGCGACTGTTGGTGACGGGTTGGTTTCACAGATTCCAGCATTATTGATTTCTATTGCAACGGGCATGATTGTAACGCGAGCAGCATCTGAAAATAATTTGAACATTGATGCGACAAAACAATTTTTGTCACAGCCAATGACGCTGATGATTGCCGGTATTGTACTTTTGTGTATGTGTATGATTCCAGGCATGCCTAAAATTCAGTTGATTTTGTTGGCGTCGGCTCTTTTGTTTTTTGGCTATCGTTTGCAAAAAGCACAAAGTGAGATTATTCCAGAGATAGAAGGGACAAAAGGTGATAGTGAAGCGGCGCCCGAGCCCGAAGAAGTCAGCGAGATGGAATTTTACCGCAATATTGACAATATCTATTCGATTCTGCCGGTAGAGCCCATTGAGATGGAATTTGGTTACAGTTTGATACCTATGGTTGATGGTAATAACAGCAGTAACTTTATTGATCGTGTGGTTATGTTTCGTCGACAGTTTGCGTTAGATATGGGGATGGTTATTCCTTCGGTTCGTCTAAGAGATAACGGACAGCTTAATCCCAATCAATATGTTATCAAACTCAAAGGGGAAGAGGTTGCCAGAGGCGAGATTTTGGTGGATTACTATCTAGCACTTGATCCCGGTAATGTAGAAATGGAAATTGACGGAATTGACACCATTGAACCAGCTTATGGGATTCCTAGTAAATGGATTACAGAAGATAAAAAAGAAATGGCGGAAATATATGGCTATACTGTCATTGATTCGCTTTCAGTTATGCTGACGCATTTATCAGAAGTTATCAAAAATCATGCGGCTGAATTGTTTAGTCGACAAGATTTGGGTGCGATTTTGGATAATGTTAAGCAGTATAATCAAACGTTGGTTGACGAAGTGGTGCCAGCTATGATTAGCCAAAGCAATTTGCAAAAGCTTATGAGCAATTTGTTAAAAGAATTGATTCCGATTCGCGATGTAGAAAGCATTTTGGAAACGATTGCCGATTATGCGCCTACTGTTCGTGATATTGATCTATTAACGGAATACGTTCGGCAGAAGCTAAAGCGAACAATTACCCGAAAATTTGCTGACGATGGCGTTTTGCGGGCAATCACACTGGATGCTGATATTGAAAATATGATTGTTGCGGGCATTAAACAAAATGAACATTCTACTTATCTGTCTTTGGCGCCAGAAATTATTCAGCAGATGATGGAAAGCATGATAAGCCAATTGGAAAAGACAAAGGAATATATGAATATTCCTATCATCTTGACTTCGCCGGTGGTGCGGTTATATTTTCATCGAATTACCGAACAGTTTTACCCTAACGTTATCGTTTTGTCCTTTAATGAAATTGATAATGCCACCCAGATTCAAGCGGTTGGTAATATTACTTTAAAGCGCTGAACGCCGTAAAGGAGGATTACCTTGATTTTGCCAAAAGAGTCAGAAACAAAAGAGGAACTTTGGAAAGCCTATTGGCAGACTGGTGATATTGCTTATCGCAATGATTTGGCGATGGAATATGCCTATATCGTTAAGGTGTACGCCTATCAGCTGCGAGGGATTTATGAAAATTACGCAACAGTAGAGGATATGATCAATCAAGGAACAGTTGCATTATTGGAAGCAGTGGAAAAATATGATCCCACCAAAAAAACGAAATTTGAGTCTTATGCTTCTATTCGAGTTAAAGGCGCTATTATTGACTATGTGCGCAACCAAGATTGGGTTGCCAAACGCTCTAAAAAGAAGGCTAAGCTAGTCAATGAAGCTACAGATTATCTTACTAATACGCTGGGACACGCGCCTTCAATAGAAGAATTGAGCCAGTATTTGAAAATGCCTCCCGATGCTATTGAAAAAATTTTGGGCGAAGTGCATACGTTTAATTTACTTTCTTATGAAGAATTGATTGATATTGGTCTGTATGGTGTAAAAGGCTTTCGCGAACAAGGAATTGCTCAAGAAGAAATGCCCGGTTATGAGTTGGAAAATGAAGAGTTAAAGCAAATTATTAGCGCTTCTTTGTCGCTTTTAACGGAAAAAGAGCGTATGGTCATTATGCTGTATTATTACGAAGGGCTAAAGAAAAAGGACATCGCTTATATCTTGGATATTTCAGCCTCTAGGGTGTGCCAGATTCATAGCTGTGCACTGAAAAAAATGAAAAATAGTTTAAAACAATATTTGTTTGGAGATGAAGAAGAATGATCAGAAGTTTTTTTACGGCGACCTCTGGCGTCATCACGGAAAATAAGAATTTGAGTATTCGTTCCAATAATATCGCTAACACCAATACGGCAGGTTTTAAGAAAGATACTCCCATCAACAGCACTTTTGCCGGCATGTTATTGACAAGATTGAGTAATGAAGATCCGGGCACGATTGGTGATGCCGATTTTATGAATATTGCTCAAACCCCATTTACCGACCATACGCAAGGCGGTTTTGATGATACTGAGCGTATTTTTGATTGTGCTATTTTGGGAGATGGCTATTTCAGTGTACAGACCGAAGGCGGTCAAACTTATTTGACTCGAAATGGTGAGTTTTATCTTAGCGCTGATGGTTATTTGTGTCATGTTCGCGGTGGATATGTATTAGATGATAATAATGCGCCCATCAATATTGGAGAAGTTGGGGATCAGTTTAGTGTTTCTTCTAGTGGCGATATCATAGCTAATGGCGAAATTTTAACGCGAATTGGTGTGACAAATGTTAATGATCTTAATACGTTGATGAAAATTGACGAAGGCTTTTTCACACGTCCTGATGATGCTTATATCAATGAAGCGCCTCGTATTAAATCAAAGACGTTGGAACATTCTAATGTAAACATTACGCAGGAAATGGCAGATGTGATAGCCAGCTCTCGTCATTTTCAGGCTTGTAGTCAAGTCATGAAAATGGTTGATGAAATGACACAGCAAACCGTAACTGAAATTGCCAAAATGAGCTAAAAAGGAGGATAATTGATGATTAGTTCTTTTTACAACGCTCGCAGCGGCGCTATTGCTAATGAAGAAGCCATGCGTGTAATCTCCAACAATATGGCAAATGTTAGCACAACTGCTTTTAAATCAGAGCGTATGGGTTTTACTGATTTACTTTATACGAATTTGAATCGTCCAGAAAATGAATTGGATCCTGTAAGAACCGGTAATGGAGTGAAAAGTCAGCAAGTGGCGGTTAATTATGAACCGGCTGGTTTATTGAACACAGGCATAGAGTATGATTTTGCTATTTTGGGACGAGGATTTTTTGCTATACGAGATGCTTCTACTGAAGAAATTTACTATACCCGCGATGGCAGTTTTCGGGCGATGATCACGGAGGAAGGCAATTATTTGGTAACTTCCAAAGGTGATTTTGTTTTGGATGAAGCGGAAGAACCTATTATGCTAGATGAAGAAACGATGAAACATCCAACTAATGAGGAACTACATCTAGGTGTTTTTGATTTTTCTAATCAATATGGTTTAATGAAAATAGGTGATAATCTTTATCAAGCGACCGATCAATCAGGCTTGCCTGATTTAATGATGAATCCTTCTTTAAAACAAGGTTATCTGGAAAACTCTAATGTTGATGTAGCAACTGAAATTTCGCGGGTTATTGTGACTCAGCGGGCATTTCAGTTTAATTCGCGGATCATACAGTTGGCTGATGAATTAGATCAGACTATCAATAATCTGCGTTAAATTCTAAATAAAGGTGGGGGATAAATGGTTCAATATGGGGAATTCAATGAAATACAGATTGATGTCTTAAAAGAGATTGGCAACATTGGTGCAGGCAATGCAGCAACTGCGTTGGCAACTATGATGGCGCTTCCTATTGATATGACGGTGCCAAAAGTTAATATGCTCCATTACAATGATTTGGCAGCTTTGTTAGGCGGTCCAGAAAATCTAATCGTGGGCATTTTGATTGACGTCATGGGAGATCTGGAGGGGATTATCATGTTCCTTTTGGAAAAAGAATTTACCCATACGGTGATTAATAATTTATTAGGTAGTGCAGTAGAAGATTTTTCTCAGCTTTCTGAAATGGATTTGTCGGTTATTCAAGAGATCGGCAATATCCTTTCGGCGTCTTATATCAATTCTATAGCGTCTTTAACTGGGTTAAACATCAATATTAGCGTGCCCGCTATCGCTGTCGATATGGCTGGGGCTATTTTAAGCGTACCAGCAATCAAGTACGGTGAAATTGGCGACGAAGTTCTTTTAATTGAAGGCGCTTTTATCGGCAATACTGAAGCAAAAGAAGAAGTTAGCACAAAATTAATTCTTATTTTAGAAGAGAAATCACTTAATACTTTGATGGAAAGACTGGGCGTGAGTTAGTGGGAAATGTAGTTGTTGGAATTTCAGATTTGGCGGTATCCAAAGCGCCGGATGTATTGGCGACTTATGCATTAGGGTCTTGCGTCGGAATCTGCATTTATGACAAGCATAGCCAAATTGGCGGATTATCTCATATTTTATTGCCTAAAAGCACCGGTAGCGCAAGCGATAATCAAATGAAATTTGCTGATACTGCCATTCCGCTTTTAATGAGCAAATTGGAAAAAGCTGGCGCAAAACGGATTTATATGTCAGCGAAGATTGTTGGAGGCGCTCAAATGTTTGCCCTTAATAATAACAATAATAATAGCAATTCATCGGTTGGGCAGATTGGACAGCGCAATGTAGAAGCAGTTAAAGAGGCGCTGCGCAAACAAAATATCAAAATTATTGCAGAGGATACCGGCCTTAATTATGGGCGCAGCGTTTTTATGGATTTGTCAAACGGTATAGTAACGGTCAAAACTGCTTTTGGTGCAGTAAAGCAGCTTTGAAGAGGAACGGTTGGCAAAATACAGAAAATAAACAGGGAACTAGGACGTTGGGGCGCCAAAAGATGGTTGCCCCAAATTTTTTTATAAAAAAAATACCAAAAGCGACAGCTTTTGGTGTATAATAAATAATAATCATTATCGCAGTGTTTCGGGATCAAGATGTTCAAAACTGTCAGCTTCTAACATCGTAAAATCAATAGTATTTTGCAATTCATGACCGGCTTTGACGATATAAGCGTAGATTTCAGCGATTACTTGATAGAGTTCTACGGGAATTTCTGAGCCTAATTCAAAGCTGGAAAGCAATGATGCTGTGGAATTGTCTTGATAAACGGGTACGTTATTTTTGTTGGCTAACTCAATAATTTTTTGTGCTAGATAGCCGTTGCCAGCGGCAATAACGACAGGAGCATTATCTTTGTCAGGATTGTATTTTAAGGCAACTGCCATCTGAGTATCTAATTGTTTTTTAAACTCGGACATTTAAAGAAGCCTCCTTTAGAATTTTTTTGCCGAAAACGTCAATAAAGTGCTTACGTACTTCCAAAGGAACAATATCCACTTGATTGAGCTTATAGCCTAGTTCTTCTATTGTTGGAGCAAGGTGCTCTTTCATCGTATTTAGAATTTTGACGGCTGCATCTGGCGCTTCTAGTTGGAGATCAATATTTTTTTGACGACTCTCTAGTGTTCCTTGCATGTAACCAAATACGGAACTTTCCATAGTGAAAAAAACAACAGTCTTTTTCTTTTCGGAATAATCGTTTTTATGGTCTTTGCCGTTTGATGTATCCTCATCATCTTCAACGTGCGCCCAAAGTTCAGAAAAGAGATACGTATTATCCAATTTTAATGGGATAAAACCGTAAATCAAAGGTAACAAAACGCTGTGATTTAATAATAATGCGCTTAAAATGCCGCTGGAAGCTAACTGCATAGACAAAGGATTGCTGCCAGAAAGTCCAAAATCCAATGCGGATAAAATACGATCAGTAGCAGAATGGTTAGTTGCTTCCGCATTATTTAGTTGATGCTGGACGCTTGCCATTAGCGCGTCTTTTTGCTCAACAGTTAATTTACTGTATTGCTGTAAGGTGGTGGTAAAATTTTCAATGCTTCTCAAGAGACTGGCTTTATCGCTGTTGTCTAGTCTTGAGAGATTATGGATAGCCTGCATGATCATATTGCGCAGATTGCTATTATCGCGATTTTTTGATGCAGTTTGGCTCAAAGCATCCATAATAGAACGCTGCAAATCATTAGGCAGAGCCGTATCGTTCAGCATATTCTGCTGTAAATAATTGATAGCGTCTAATATTGACCGTTGATTATCAGCATTCAAAAAAGGCAAGAGGTTGTTTAAGTTATGAATCAAAAATGCCGATGTATTTTGGCGATTTTGAAATAGCTCCATTGTTTTTAAGACATTGAGCAAGCTGTTTTTGATAGCGGGATTATTGCCGTATTTTGATAATATGTTACGCAAGAAATCAAAGAAACTGCCTTGAAATAGAGAATGATTGCTCAGTTGCTCTTTCAAATAAGTTGGCATTTCTTCGGCAGAAAGAAAAAACTGCTCTAAAAACTGTGACCATTTGGCGCTGTCAAGAGCGTTGGTATTAAATAGGGCTTCATTGCCTAATAAAAGACGTTTAACCGCTTGAGTGGCTGATTCATTATTTAAGAGCAGCTTGAGCACCCTTTGCCGAATAGACTGGCTGTTGAAATCAAAGTTTTGTTCTTGCGGCTGATTTTGGTTATAATCATCCTTAACATTGGTTTTGACGACTTTGGAAGCGTCGGAAACATCCTGATGATGCGGATTGGTGATGATGTCATTGCGCGCTGGTATGGGCTCTTTAGGCAATGGCGGGGGATTAAGCTGTATGTGATTTGTCATAACAAAGATCCTCTCGTGTAAGTTGATAATATAATATAAATCGGTGAAATTGTAGGAAATTGAATATAATACTTAAGTTTTTTGAAATTTGTACGACTGAATATATGAGTAGTGCGAATTAATTTAAGAATAGTGGGTGGTATGATGGCAGATTATACAATCAATGACTCAATGGCTGAGATGTATCTATATGAAACTAATTCTTTATTAGAGGAATTAGATCAGATTTTGTTAGGCGCAGAAAAGAGCAATGAATTTAATAGTGAAGAAATCAATTCCATTTTTAGAATCATGCATACGATTAAAGGGTCCTCAGCAATGATGGAGTTTGACAAAATTGCTAAAGTAGCCCATGTCATAGAAGATTTATTTGCGTATATCCGTACCAATGGTATTGATAAAGAGCATAATGAACCGCTGTTTACTTTGGTGTTTCAAGCTAACGATTTTTTGCGTGAAGAGGTAGAAAAAGTTGAAGCTGGCGATGCTCTTTGTGAAGATATTTCTTTTTTGGAAAATAAAGTAACAGATTTTCTCAATCGTTTAAAAGGCGTTGCCGTTGAGACGCCTGCCGACGATGTATCCAGTGCGGCGGATGCTTCAACGACTGTAAATAAAAGTACTGCGCCTAATGGCGATAATATCATTGTTGTCCACTTTGAAGACGATTGTCAGATGGAAAATATTCGAGCTATGGTATTGGTTAATAAGCTGCGGGAGATTTGTTCGGATGTCGTTCATGAACCAGCGGAGTTGGCAGGCAATGCCAATGCAACGCAACAAATTTTGGAATCAGGGTTTAAGATGACCATACCAGCTTCATATGATTTAAATCAGATTATTGATTTTTTGCATAAAGAATCTCATATAAAAGGATTTACAGTTAATGGCGGCGAATTAGTCGACAAACAGCATGGCGGTCAAATGATTCGTGTCTTTTTTGAAGATGACTGTCAAATGGAAAATATGCGTGCTTTCATGTTATTACAGCAAATCGCTGAAATTTATCCGCCGATTGTTTCCGTTCCCGAAGAATTAGAAAACAATAGTGAAGCGGCTCAGCAAATTATCAATGAAGGTTTCTTATTAATCGTTGAAGATGAAAGTAAAGTACCAGAGATTCTTGAAGTTATTGAGAATGCGTTGCACATTAAGTCATTTGCAGTTGAAGGCGGTCAAAGTAATGGTTCGGTGAAAACGGCTGAAGCTGATACTACGAAGGCAACTCCAACTGAAAGTAAACCAGCGCCAGTTGCAGTAGCGGCGGAAAAAGAACCGACTAAAGCACAGGAACCTAAAGCAGAAAAATCGGCGTCGACAGAAACAAAAGCAGCACCTGCCGAAGGCGATGGTAGTCATAAAGCAATCAAACAAAGTTTAATCAGTGTTAATTTGAATAAATTAGACACGTTAATGGATTTAGTCGGCGAGTTGGTCATTACTGAATCAATGGTGACTTCTAGTCCTGATTTACAAGGATTGGAATTGGAGAACTTTACTAAAGCAGCTAGACAGTTGCGGAAACTGACCAATGATTTGCAAGATGTTTCTATGTCTATTCGCATGGTATCGGTTTCGGGCGCGTTTCAAAAGATGAATCGTATTGTGCGGGATATGAATAAAAAATTAGGTAAAGATGTCGATTTAATTTTGATCGGTGAAGAAACAGAAGTGGACAAAACTATTGTCGATAGCATTGGCGATCCGCTAATGCATTTGGTGCGTAATTCAATGGATCATGGTATTGAAAGTCTTGAAGAACGTATTCAAGCAGGCAAAGATCCGCGAGGTAAAGTTACGCTTTCCGCTGAAAATACTGGTGGAGAGATAATCATCACTGTTAGCGATGATGGTAAAGGGCTTGATCGAGAGAAATTGCTGCAAAAAGCTCAAGATAAAGGATTTTTGACCAAAGCGCCCAGCGAGTATTCCGATCGTGAAGCTTATATGCTTTTGATGATGCCCGGTTTTTCGACAAAGGATCAAGTTACCGAGTTTTCAGGTCGTGGCGTAGGTATGGACGTTGTTAAACAGAATATCGAGAAAGTCGGCGGTACGATTCATATTGAAAGTCAGAAAGGCAAAGGGATGTCGACTGTCTTTAAAATCCCGTTAACCTTAGCTATTATGGACGCTATGGTGGTAGCTGTCGGGACAGAAATTTTTACCATTCCTATCAAGGTTATCAGCCAGTCCTTTAAGATTCGCAAAGAAGATTTGACAGAAGATATCAACGGCAATCAAATGGTTATGATTCGCGGAGAATGTTATTCTATCGTTAGACTTCATCAGATTTATGAATTGGATACTGACGTTACTGATATTGAAGAAGGTATTTTGATTTTGGTTGAAGTTAATAATAAAGCGGCTTGCATTTTTGTTGATAGTTTATTGGGACAATATCAAGTAGTAGTTAAACCGTTGCCCGCTTATTTAAATAATTACGATGTGCATAGTTACGGCATTACCGGTTGTACCATTTTAGGCGACGGCAATATTAGCTTGATTTTGGATGTGGCTAATCTGCTGAAATGATCGGATAGATAATAAATGAGAGCGGGGGAAAAGAATAATGAGCGAAAATATACAAACCAATGAAGCGTCCGATCTGCTAAAAGGAAAGTATCTGACTTTTTTTCTCGACGAGCAGTGTTTTGGCGTAGAGATTCGTTATGTGCTAGAGATTATAGGCGTACAAAATATTACTAAGGTGCCGAAAGTACCTTCATATATTAGCGGCATTATCAATCTCAGAGGTAAAGTTTTGCCTATTATTGATATGCGATTACGTTTTAATAAAGCGTTTCGTCCTTTTGACAAAAAGACCTGTATCATTGTTGTAGAAGTAGAAGAAATGACGATTGGACTTATTGTTGACGGTGTCGATGAAGTGGAAAATCTGCCTGATACGGCGATTTCTGAACCACCGCAAGCAGATTGGGATTATAGCAGCAATTTTTTAAAGGGTGTAGCGAAACGTGGCAAAGAGTTTCAGTTGATTTTGGATTGTGAAAAGGTTTTGAAGGACTAAGAAAAATCTTAATAAAAAGGAAGATCAAAATTGATACGAATCAATGATAATGAATTTAACGAACTGGTGCGTTACATTAAAACCCAGTATGGGATTGATTTAGAAAAAAAACGCGTTTTAATCGAAGGTCGTTTAGCTAGTGTTTTGGCAGAGAAGAAATGCAATACTTTCACTGATTATATCAATATTTTAAAAAGAGATAGAACAGGAACAGAAGTAACGCTTTTGTTAAATAAAGTAACAACGAATCACACGTTTTTTATGCGGGAACCTAAGCATTTTGAGTATTTAAAAAGCACAGTGTTGCCTGAATATGAAAAGACGCATTTACAAAAAGTGTTTCATATTTGGAGTGCAGGTTGTTCGGCAGGTGCTGAAGCCTATACAACAGTGATGACTTTATATGATTATTTTGGCGCTAAAAAGAGTAGTTGGGATACGCGAATCACTGCTACAGATATTTCGGAATCAGTTTTGGCGAAAGGCAGAGCGGGTATTTATCCGGTAGATATGATTAAAGATGTACCAATAGCATGGCGTAATCAGTATTTCAAACAGGTTGATAAAGATAACGTTCAGATTATTGATAAACTGCGTAAAGAAGTTGAATTTAAAACGTTAAATCTGATGGAAAACTTCCGCTTTTTGAAGAAATTTCAGTTGATTTTTTGCCGAAACGTCATGATTTACTTTGATCAAGATACAAGAACAAAGTTGATCAATAAATTTTATGATGTTTTAGAGCCGGGAGGGTATTTGTTTATCGGACATTCTGAAACAATTCCTAGAGGAACAACTAAGTTTGAGTATGTGATGCCTGCAATTTATAAAAAGGTGGAAAAATAACGTTGGGAAATAAAAGAATAAAAGTTTTGATCGTTGATGATTCGATTTTTTTTCGTGAAATTCTTTCCAGCGGACTGAAACCGTATGAATTTTTAGAGATCGTTGGAACCGCTGTTGATGCTGAAGATGCAAGTATTAAGATACAAAAATTGAAACCTGACGTTTTAACGCTTGACGTAGAAATGCCTAAAATGAATGGCATTGACTTTTTAAAGCAGCTAATGCAGGGACCTTCGCCTTTGCCGGTCATCATGGTTAGTTCGTTAAATATGCGTGTATTTGATACGCTTGCTGCTGGAGCGGTTGATTTTGTAAAAAAACCAGATAGTAAACAATCGGAAGAAATGAATAATTTCTTCCGAGATTTAGCCAACAAACTTAAAATCGCAGCAGTTGCTAAATTGCCCAAGGCACGGGTAAATTTAGCAAATACTAATAGTATAAAAGCGCCGAAACCAGTAATAGAGAACAAAAAAACGACGACTCCTACAGTAAATGAATTGGCGAAAACAAAGTCAACAACTGCTTTGTTGCCTAAATTAGTAAATAATAAGTTAGGTCACGCTCGTTTTGTTATTGCTTTAGGCGCTTCTACTGGCGGTACAGAAGCGATCCTTAGCGTTGTAAGCCGTTTACCGGCGCAAATGCCCGGAATTGTCATTACGCAACATATGCCTCCGGGATTTACGAAAATGTTTGCTGAGCGTATGAATAGAATTTGTGCGTTGGAGGTTAAAGAAGCTGCTGATAATGATGTGATCCGTCCCGGCCTTGTTTTGATAGCGCCTGGAGGTGTACAAATGCAAGTGGTTAAACGGGGAAATGGCTACGCTGTAAAGTGTGCGCCAGGAGAAAAAGTTAGCGGTCATTGTCCTTCCGTTGATGTGTTATTTCAATCAATGGCTACGGCGGTAGGTCGGGACGGCGTAGGTGTTATCATGACAGGTATGGGTGCTGACGGTGCTAATGGGTTGTTGGCAATGAAAGAGAGCGGCGCTTATACTATCGGTCAGGATAAAGAATCTTCTGTAGTATATGGTATGCCAATGGAAGCGTTTAATAGGGGTGCTGTGCTTAAACAAGCGGCGCTTGAAAATATTGCTGCAGAGATTTTGCAGTATTTAAGATTAAAGGGTTGTTAACAGAGAAATTATTGGGGTTGTGAAGGATATGAAAGAAATTTTGCAAAAAATAATATTAGTATTGTTTGCTTGCATCATTTTAGTTGTTTCAGCAACAGTATCGTATAGTCTGTTGAATAAAAAAATTTCTTTGCCTTCGCTGCCTGCTTTATCTATTGATATACCCAAAATCCCTTGGTTTGATAAAAATGAAGAGGTATTAACAAAAGAAAAGGAAGATGAAACGAAAGACGCTTATCAATCGCTTTCGGATGATAGGAAGAAACGTTATGAAGTATACGGCAAACTCCATCCTGAGCTGGATGAAGAGACGGTTAAACTTCAGGTTAACATTGGTTTAGATAGACCTTTTTATGAAAATACCAAAGAGATTACGGATACCGCTAGTTTTCCTATTTTGGTGAACAAATATAATCATCTGCCAGAAAATTATATACCGAATAATTTGGTTCTTCTTGACGAAACTCATCAAGTAACCGCTGAAACGAAGGTAGCCTTTGACCTGTTAAATCAAGCGGCTCAGTCTAAGGGATATACTATTGGTATTGAAGCGGCTTATGTTGGCTTTGAGGAACAGAAAACAATTTATGCAGAAACAGTTAAACAATTTTCAACCGAAGCAGCTGATAAGCGAAAAGCTAGAGCGGGTTATAGCGAACACCAAACGGGTTGTGCATTAGACGTTTATGCGCCAAAGGAGAATGGTTATTTTGAATATAGCGATACTTTTCTTTGGTTGAAAGATAATGGTTGGCAGTATGGCTTTATCCTGCGCTATCCTGCCAATAAAACAGCAATTACTGGCTATCAGTATAATCCAGGACATATTACATATGTAGGAGAAGATGTGGCAAGGCGTATGCATGAAGAAGGGATAGCAACGCTGGAAGAATATTTCGCCATGAACATGAAAGAGTAGGAGTATTTTACTGATTAAAGGAATGTTGCTGATAGAAGGTGGTTGTCATTCGTAATAATGCAGAAAAAGCAAAGGAAAAAGCAAAAAAACTTGAGCAGAAAATGCAGCGCAAGCAAAAACAATTAGCTGATAAAGAAAAGAAAAGAGCGCAAAAACAAAAGCAGAAAGAAGAACGTTTAAAAGAAAAGGCTAAGCGTAAAGATCCTAAATGGCAGGCAGAACAAAAACAGAAAAAAATTAAGGAAAAAGCCTTAGCGCAACAAAAAAAATTGCAACAAAAAGAAAAATCTCGTTTGCAAAAACAAAAAGATAAAGTCAAGCGTCAAAAAGATAAACAAAAAGCGCTTGAAAAAAAGACTGCTGAAAAGTTGCAACGCAAAGATCCTCAATGGCAAGCAGAACAAAAGCAGAAAAAGATGGATCTTAAGCTAAAAAATGCTCAAAATAGAGCTAAAGCTAAAATAGCTAAAGAGCAGGCTAATGCTAAAAAGAAGCTGCAAAAGCAAGAGGAAAAAGCAAAGCGCAAAGATCCTCAATGGCGCGCAGAAGAAAAAATTCGTCGACAAGAAGCTAAGAAAGCGGCTAAACAGAAAAAATTGCTGCAAAAACAAAAAGCAGCACAGAAAAAAATTAAGGACAAAGAGAAAAAAGCGGCACAAAAAGCTATTAAAGCACAACAACACCCACCAATGGATCCTAAAAAGAAATTTTTATTGCTATTTGTGGTTTTGTGGTTGGTTGGAAGTGCTGGCGGTGCAGGTGTGTATTTCTATCAGCATCCTAAACCAGAAGTTGCTGTGGAACGGTATTTGCAGGCATTTGTTGCTGATAATACGGCGAAAATGGCAACTTATGGCGAAGTCGATATTGATTTTGTCAGCGAAAATATTGCCAATGATCCTTTTTATCAATCTCTAGCGCCGACGATGCAAAGTAAAGTTCATGATATTGAGTTTACCGTGGGCGAGCCGGTGATTAGTGGTGAAAAAGCGACTATCAGTACTGATTTTGTGGTTTATGATTTAGGCAAAGCGTTAAGAGACGCTTTGGTGGAATTTCGCAAAGAGAATTTAGTTCAAGTGGTGGCGGGTCATTATGAACAGTCAGAACTTGATGCGGCTATGATTACATCTTTGCAGGAGAGTCTTGATGCGGCTGAAAAAAACGGTAAATTTCGCGTAGAGATTGTGTTGGATCATTCTAGCGGTAAATGGCGTGTGGAAGCACTTAGGGAAACCAATCAGCAGCTGGCATATGTATTGACTGCTTGTATTTATGGTGAAAAACCGCCGAAAACGCCAAGAAGTAAATAATAAAACATCACTGGAGGGGACGATAATGTCTATATTTTTAGTGTGCCAGCCTATTTTTGATATAGAAACAGAAAATGTTGAAGGCTATGCACTGCTTTATCGAGAAAAAGCGGCAGTAGCTGGCGAAGAAGCTACTAATGAAACAGTTGCTAGAGCAATTTCTCAATTATTTACCGGTACGGAAGGCACACAGATGATGCAGGGGAAACCGGCATATATTACATTTACTGATCAACTGCTTAATGAAAATATCGCTAGTTTATTCAGCAAAGATAAATTAGTTATTCGTGTTGATGATGAAATCGCTATTCAAAATTCTTTGATGGATAAGATTGCAGTTTTGAGAAATCAAGGGTATCAATTTGCCTTAAATAATTTTGCTTTTAATCAACGGTCGCTTAATTTATTGAATATGGTGGATCATGTTATTCTTGATCTAAGAACAATTTCTGATCAAGAATTGAACAGCATTAAAGCTGTCTGTGAAAGTTTTGGAAAAACAATGATTGCTTTCGGCGTTGATTCGTCAAAGGATCTGGAGCGTGCTAAAACTTTTGGTTTTAGAAAAGTACAAGGTGCTTATTTTGCCGAATCTGATGTAACTATAGAAGAAAATGATCATAGCAGTGAATATAATCAAACTAATTTCTTCCGTTTAATTAAAGAGATGTCGGTGGAATATCCTGATTCTGACGCTATTGCTGATATTATTAGTAGTGATGTTGCTATGACTTATAAGTTATTGCGTTTGGTTAATTCAGCCTATTTTGCTTTACGCAACAAAGTTTCTACAGTCAAGCAAGCTGTTGTCGTTATTGGTGTCCGCCAGCTGAGAGATTGGTTGTACTTGTTGAGTTTTGAAAATATTTCCGGCGCTAAATCCAGCGAATTATTACGGCTATCTTTTATGCGCGGCGCATTGTGTCAAGAATTAGCAAAAGAATGCCCTAATTTAAACAATCAGCATGAAGGATGCTATTTAGTAGGGATGTTTTCTACTCTTGATGTGTTGATGAAAACATCAATGGAAAAATTACTGTCTGAGTTACCGTTTGAAGATAATATCAAAAATGCTTTATTAAATGGCAGTGGAGCTATGGGGGATTTGCTTAATTTGGTGCTGGCATACGAACAAGGTAACTGGAGCGCTGTGAATGAATTTGCCCAAAAATTAGGCATGGATTCACGAGTTGTTGCGCGTAAATATCTGGAATCTATTGAAATTGTTTCGGAAACATGGGATAAATTAACTCATGCAGAATAGAAAATAAAAAAATAACGATGAGCACTAAAAGCTCATCGTTGTTTTTTGTGGTTGGAACACATTTATTACTAATATTGTTTTAGTGATAGTAGTTAATATCAACGAATGATATGGTAAAGATATTTTGCTGATAAAATTGTGAGCGCTTCGCTCAACAAAATATCATTGTTAACTGTTTTGGGCATAGTCTTCGACCAATGCCCAAATCCTTCGATTTGCTAATTCATACCAATGCTCGTCATGCTCTGCTAATGAACGCAGTGCGCTAGACAAATCTTGATTATGCTGGGTTAAAAGTTTTTGTGCTTGGTCGGGTTCCATGCGTCCCAGCTTGATTAAAATATCAATCTTATCCATGCTCATCGCTCCTTTGGTGATAGGATAACCGAAGGAGTAGCTTTTATACGGATTCGATGATATTTCGTAGGAAACGACGTGTTTTTAAGGGCTTATCTAAAATATACGCCAGCTGCAAATCAAGATAGTCATCCAACTGTTTTGGAGCTTCGGAAGAAAATGCTAAATAATCCATTAGCAGAAATGGCAGCGCCGAGAGTGCTTTTAATAAGGTTATGCTTTCCGTGTTTAATAAAACGGTAGACATTGCTTCTTTGGTTAAACAGTGGGGGCAAACGATGCCACCATTTATGCCATGTACAGGCTGACGAATATCAATGGGTTGAGCGCAGATTTGACATCGCGATAACTCCATTGTATAGCCAAGGTGTGCTAGTAAACGAATTTCTAGCACTTTAGTGGCAAGCCAAGGATCAATATAGCTCAATAAGTTCATTGTTTGTACAATTAGTAGAAACAGCGTTTCATCTTGTTCGTCACTGACCAATAATTGATCAAGCAATTCAGCATAATAACTGGCATAACTCATTCGTGTAAAATCGCTACGAATCACGGCAAAATTGTTTTCGTATTGAGCATTGATGACGATGGGAAAAGTCTTGCCGAATACCAAAGTTAATTCCGTTAATGAAAATAGCTGTAAACTGCCTCGCAATTTGCTGGCATTTTTTTTTATCCCTTTTGCCAAAACAGTTATTTTTCCCTTTGTTCTTGTATATACTGTTAAAAGTTGATCAGCTTCTTTATAATCCATTGCCCGCAAGATTACTGCCGGCGTCGTTAAATAATCATTCAAATTCGTTCTGCTCCTCATCAAAGAAAGCGTCATCATACCACTGGACTTGATCCTCTAATTGTTTTGCCAACAAATAAGAACCGATGCTTCCTGTCGCCTGAAAATAATGCCAAAATACTTCTTTTGCCTGCATAATGTCCCTCTCCCTCTTTATATCTCTTCTTACAGCTGCAATTTGTCTTTATATTTTGTTGCAGCTTGATGTTTTTTTGCTTTGGTATGCTTGTTAAGACTTTCCTTACGTCAATAATACCGCGTTTTCCAAAAAAAGTAAACTACTTATTTGTAAAAAATTTACAGTTAAAGAGATTTTTTCAAGTTATAGTGATTCAAGTGTAATCATACATGAACTTTTTGGCGACAATACTATTGTACTGAATAACGGTAGTCAATGCAACCTCATCAGCTGAAGGTTTTGGGACAAATATTTACCAACACCACCAAAATTTTCTGCTAAAAACAAAACAAGTTAATATGCTATTGTGATAAATCTCTGTCAAAATTGGATAGTGAAAATAGCCGTCAAAATGCATTCCCGCAGGAAATTATTCAGTGAAATTTCGGGTTGATTATCGTTCAATATGCCACAATATATTTGTTAGATAATTGGAGCAACAAAAGACATTTGCTCTGCTATAGATTTTGGGGACAAGGTTTGAAAATAGGGTTTAGGATTCGGTGATTGATTTTAGAATAAATCTGTTGCGAATGCACAAGCAGTTTTTTAGCGATAAAATATTGACTAAAAAGCTGTCTATAATGTAAATAATTCATGTCTAAAATAATGTCTTCCGAACAAAAATAATTGTTTAATATAGCTGGACTTTGGGGAATGTTATCACCACGCTATTTCTCCATTTTATTCATAATATATAGACATATTGAAAAGTCAGTATCTGCTCTGATAAATTAGTCAGTCGCTTTTTACCATTTTTCAATATGTCCTAAATGATTATTGGCTTTAAAATGAAAAAATGTAAGGTTGATTGTTCATAAACAAGAATCGTTTTGTGATATGCTATTAAAAAGAGGAAAAAATGCTGAAAAGACCATAAGAGCCGATGGTCATGATTACGCCGGCAATTACTACGCCTAAGGCAATAGCAGGCAAAGCATGACGGATTCGCATGTCCAATAAAGCGGCTAGTATAGCGCCAGACCATGCGCCAGTGCCCGGTAAAGGAATAGCAACGAATAAACACAAACCAATAGCGGAATATTTTTCTACTTGATGGGCTTTACTTAATAATCTGGTTTCATAACGAGTGGTCAAACCTTTAAATAAAGGAAGCGTTTTGAGCCAATGAATGAGTTTTTTGCCAAAAGCTAAAATAAAGGGAATGGGCAAAATATTGCCGATAACGCAAACGATAAACACAAGAGACCAGTCCATTTGCAGTGCTGCTCCTAAAATGACAGCGCCGCGCAATTCCACGATAGGAATCATTGAAATGATAAACAATGCGAAAGTTGTACCGCCAAAAGAAAAAAAATTAAATAAGGTATCGACCACAAAAAACATCCCTTCTAAATGGAAATCACTATGCATAAGACTATATCATAATTTGCTGTCAAAAGAAAGAGCAAAGGTGTGATTTTTTTGTATGATTGTCGTATTTTAATGACGCCATGTCAGATTGCTGGCTATAATCGTCAAAATATAGCAGCACAAAAAAGTAGCGTCGTGGATTTACTTCATACCGATTATGCTATGGATAAAGAGGCAATTATGGTCCATCAGACTGTGCTTCCTTGTTTATATGAACAGCGTTTTGACGGTCATGGACATTTTATTGACCAACCTTTTTATGATGAACTGGAAAAAACCATGGCATGGTCACAGCTTGCTTGTGAGCAAGAGGCGCGTTTTGCTTTAGTTGTCGACCAATGTTTAATGCGTTTATTTCCCACTAATGCGCCCAGCTACAAGGAGCGGTGGCTGGCAGAATTGGACCGTTTTGCTTTGACGTTGTTAAAATTAGGAGAAGCTATTTTGATTTGGCATCAAAGTAACGACGGTAAATGGCTTTTTGTCCAAAATCGTCATGCTTGGGGATGGATACCAACCGAAGCAGCGGCGTTTTGTCGTGAAGATACTTGGCGCAGTTGGTGCGGAGAACGAGATTTTATACAGGTAATTGCTAGTCGTACGACTGTTGATTATCAGGAAAGCGATAATCAATTTACTCAGCAATTTTTAATGGGAACAAGGCTGCCTTTGCGCGGTCAGTGCGCTCATCAATATATCGTTCAGTTACCGCGCCGTGACAAAAAAGGCAAATTGGTGCCCATGATGATTTCTCTGCCCGATGATGAACGGTTTCAGGAAGGTTTTTTACCATTTCAAGAAGGACGTATTGCTGAACAAGCGATGAAAACATTGGGAGAGCCTTATGGTTGGGGTGGTGAAAGAACTTACCGTGACTGCACTTCCTTAATTGATGATATTTTTGGGACGTTCAGTTTTGTTTTGGCACGCAATAGTAGAGATCAGCGTGCTATGAAAGGCGTGAAAAAAATTGATGCGCAATGGGATAATTGTAAACGAGAGAAGTTGATCAAAAAATTACCTAGAGGTACGGTATTGTATATGCCGGGACACGCTATGCTTTATTTGGGTGTTCGCGATGGGAATCTGCGTATACTTCATAGCGTTTATCAGATTGGGATACCAATGTGGTCTGATATGGTCACCTACAAAGCTAAACGGGTCATGTTGGGGCATTTGTATCAGTATCGCGCCAATGGCAAAACTTTTTTAGAAAGTCTAAGTGATTATTGGTGCCCGTGGGCTCAAGATAATTTGAATTGTCCAGAGTAAAAAAGAAGGATAGTAGAATAGAGGATTTTTAAAAGGAGTTTTTATTTATAGTTTGTTACGCTGATTTTTGGCTCAGAATGAAGCGAGAAAAACTATTATCTGAGCACTGAAAAGAGCAAAGATTTGTATCGCAAAAATGCGTATCAACTTGAATGCAAGACAGGAATTATCAGGGGGGATTTCATCTTTTGGGTGAAATCCCCCCTGATAATTCCTGTCTTGTGCTTTTGTGACATCTGTTACTGCTAATTGTAACTGGTATGTGTTTTCTTTGCCGTTCAAATTGGTAGTTTTTAGCTCAAAGTAAAGGTTGTTCTGCAAATCATCAGCCTTTGCTCTTTTAAGGATATCTCCGGATACTTTTCCTGTTTCACCAGCAATAGCTATCGTTCCGCCTGTCATATCCGTTACGCTGTTGGAAAGCAAAACTATGTTGTCATTACCAGATTGGATATAGAAAGTCATGGAATAAGCACGAATGTCTGCTATTTCTCCGTCAAAATTTCCACCATAAAAAATATCTTGTGCAGGTGTCAGTACAATAACGCCATTCGAAATTGAAAACATTTCATTTTCTCCGCTGAAAGAGTATACGACAAGCGCTTCCTCTGTTGGTTTTGTATTACAACCTGAAAGCAGGCAGATGCAAAGCATAGTAATGAGTAGAATGCAGATTACCTTTTTCATTTTGTTCCTCTACAAACTTTGGATAATTCATTTATCCGCTTTCATACTGTTAATAACAAGGCACAAGCCAATAACGCTTATTAACAATGCGGGATAAAAGAAAAACGCATTCGGCATTGTCAATATATTTCCAAACAATAGAGTGCAGATCCAAATGCTTTTCTTTTCAGTTGTTATAGTCTCCACAAATCGGTGTTTGTCGGACTACGCCTATCAAAGTACAGCACAAAACCAATCTGTATTCAATCCTCGTTGCAGGGCTTTCACCTAAAACCTTTCGGAGTAACTTGTTTTTGGCTTGAGTACTTAAGCAACGCCGTAACAAAATTCAATAATCAATCGTTCCAATAATCGTCCGCCTTCAGTCGAAGAAGATTTCAGTTCTACCTCAGCCAAGAGGAGTTTTTCTAAGAAATCAGTTAACTGAATTTCATTAAAGCCTGCTCCTTGACGTAATCCTTTAGTAACGACAAAAGGGTGGAGTTTTAACCGATCTTTAATCTCATTGTCAGTATAACCTTTCGTCTTAAGGTCTTTCATCATTAAGAGCAGACGAAAATGTCGCACCAGAAGTGCTAAAATTTTTAATGGTGCTTCGCCTAAATAAAGAGTGTTTTCCAAAAGATTTAAAGCATTATGTCCTTTTTTATTGCCAATAGCGTCGATAAGATCAAAAATATTGGCTTCTACAGTTTTCGTAATGATTTGTCGCACCATTTGAATCGTAATAGTAGACGCATCACCACAATAATCAATGACTTTTTGCAGTTCATTTACTAAAATCTCCAATGTAAAGCCATTCATGGCGCTAAGATAGCTTAAAGCGTCTTTATCAATGTTTTTTTCATAGTTTTTCAAATAATCAATGATCCACTTTTCCAGTTTAATGCCTTTTAAGGGGGCAAATTCGACGACGATACCACTGTCTTGCACTTTTTTATACAATTTTTTTCGTTTATCCACTTTGTCGCCACATTTAAAAATTAAAACGCATTGCGGATTAGGGTCATCAAGATAGTGTAAAAGCGTTTCGTCATTCGTTTTTGCACTGTCTTTGGCAGTACCAAATAACATAGCAGCATCGACCAATAAAAGGCGTTTTTCTGCCATAAAGGGCAGTGTATTAGCTAAATCAACGATAGCTTTAGGCGAAGCTTTTTCGCTGGGCAATAGATCAAAATTGAAATCCTCTAACCCGTCGGGTAAGAGGATTTTTTTTAACCGTTCAATCGTTTCATTCAATAATAATCGTTCTTCGCCGAAAAACAGATAGACGGAAGCGACTTGTCCCTTTTTTAGTTGCTTATGTAAATTATCTTGTTCCATCATAGCGTCCTTTCTATTAAAAACGGGGCGATTGATCGCGATTATGATTGGGGCGGTCACTGAGATTTTTGCGTGGCGGATTATTGAGCGTTTTAGGTTGCTGCGATTTGGTATTTTTGTTTAGCTGGCTTTGTTTGGGTTGTGGTGTGTTATTGCGTGACGGCGCTGAGCGAGCACTTTTTTTGATAATGCGTCCTGCACGTAAAGACATCTGCATAATGTATAATATAGTCATAATGCAAGTAATGACAAAAAGAACGCTGATAGATCCACTGACGTCTTCAGTAGCTATTAAAGGTACTTGGTTCAGAACTTGACCATCTATTTTAATTTCAATGACCCCCACTTTTTGATCTTTTTTGATGGGTAAGTCAATATCGTCAAAAGTCGTTGCCATTTCGATAATAGCATTACTTTCTGCTGGGCGAATCAAACTGAAATCTTCACCAGCAACTACAGTGGTTTGTTTGTTTTCTCCAAAAACTAGATTGGCTTCAAATGCATTTTTTTGTACCACTGGTACCATTTTGGTATTATTTAAACCATAATTGATGATCGTTGCCATATCTTGCACCATGACCGCTTCCGATGAACTGCCCAAAATAACGCCGATCAATTCTCTGCCGTCTTTTTTGGCAGAACCTATCAAGACATATTTTGCCCGTTCGTCATAGCCGCTCTTAACGCCTGTTGCTTCTGCCATGCCGGTAATAAAAGTATTTTTATTGTCAAAAACTGCGGGCATGGCTTCGCCGCGCCATTCAAAACTTTTGCTGCCTGCCAGTTGCCGATATTTTTCTAAATTCATAGCATAACGACCCAATATTGCTAAATCTTCTGCCGTTGACTGGCTTTGTTGACTGCCTTCATCATTGCTTTGTCCATATGAATTAACGAAAGTAGTGTTTTTCATACCGATTTCTTTCGCTTTTTCGTTCATCAGTCCCACGAATTTTTCTTCATTGCCGCCGACAGCTTCTGCAATAGCATAAGTAGCATCGTTCGCCGAATAAATTACCGAGGCTTTCAAAAGGTCTTCCATTTTGACCTTTTCCCCTTCTCGCAAAAAAACGCTGTTGATGCCGCCGGGTAGATTTTCCGGTATTTTGCCGACAGTAACTACTTTGTCCATATCTGATTTTTCAATGGCTAATACTGCTGTCATGATTTTACTCAAATCAGCAATATCTGCTTTAGATTGATAATTATTTCCAAATAATACTTCTCCAGAAGTTTCTTCAACGACGATAAAACTGACGGCGTCAATTTGCGGGATATTATTTGTTATCACATCGGCTCTGACAGTAGGTACTAATAGCGTTGATAGCATCATGATAAAAATTAGCCCCAAAGTAATTTTTTGCTTCATGAAAAAGTTTCTCCTTTAATTTTCACTGAAATCTTTATAGTTATTGCTCGTTATGTCTTAATTTATCGTTTTTATTATAACATAACTCGCTAAAAGAAGGACAGCTTTTTTCACTTTTTTTCATTTTTTTCTATGATACTTTCCTATCACTGCAAATAAGTTTTTACGTTTAGAGAAGAATCGTTCCACCAAAAAGTAACAGCGCCTGCCTGATCAGTCCGCCAATAAGGAATTTTTGCACTTTCTAAAGCCTCCAAAACTTCTTGATGTGGATGACCATAGAAATTATTTTTGCCTGCAGAAATGACAGCGCCTTTAAAAGAAAGCTGCTGATAAAAATTTTCCCCCAGCGAATTGCGACTGCCATGGTGAGGTACTGCCCATAAATCGGTTTGTTTTAACCATGTTGCCATCTGAAGCAAATCTTTTTCACCTAAATCTCCCGGAAAAGCGGCGCGGCGACCTTGTATGTCCAAAAATGCTGTCAACTGCAAATTATTGCGATGATTCTTATCATAATTGCCGAAAACTTTCAGCGCTAGATAATCGCCGTTATTCATGGTCAGTGCCCCATGGTCTTTGATAAATGTTACTTGGCAATTTTGTTTTTCGGCTAAAAGCAATAACGGCTGTAATAATTCATCGTCAGCAAAAGATTCTGCCACAAAAAAATAGCGTACTTTAAAATCTCGCAGTAAATGAGCGATGCCGTTGGAATGGTCTTCATCGGGATGCGATAAAATAATGCCATCAATGGTATTGATGCCGCAGTAACGTAAATAATTGGCCGTTACGTCGTTTTTTAAACCACCATCAAACACGAAACAGTCGCCATTGGTTAGTTGAGCAACAGCGCTAAAACCTTGTCCCACATCAAGAAACGTCAACTGATTAGCCGCTGGTTTCGATGGCAAAAATCCAGCAATGATGATAGCAATCGCCAATAATGTCAGCACTCGTCGTTTGTTTGGCAATAAATACTCAAGATAATTTTGCCGCCAAATGATTAAAAATAAGCCATAAGCCGTTAATCCCCACCATGCGGGGCGACCAATATACCAATGTCCTGTGCCCCATAGCTGAGTAAACCAATCAAGGCCTATAATCAAAATATCAAAAAGCGCTTCGACAGCCAAAAACAATATATTACCAGCTAAAGGCATGATAAAAGCAGCTGTCAGTGATAATAACAATAAAGGAACAATAAGACCAATCAACGGCACCACTAATAAATTGACCAAAGGCGCTAACAGCGATAATTGATAGAAATAGTAAGCTACTAAAGGTAGACTGCCTAATTGCGCGGCTAAAGATACTGCCAGCGCTTGTCGTACTTTGGGTATTGGTAAAAACGATAACGCTTGCCAGAGACGTGGATAACAATAAATCAATCCCAATGTGGTGATAAAAGATAATTGAAATCCTACAGCAAAAAGGGATAAGGGATTAAGACATAAAATAACTAGAGCTGCTATTGCCATAACGGTATAAGCGTCGCGATAACGTATCCAACGGGAGGAGAGCAAGGTTAAAATAGCCATAATTGCCGCACGCAGCGATGATGGCGTTAAATTAAGCATAAGACAGTAGATAAAACTGATTAACGACAACAAGATAATCGCCCACCATGAGCGCTCCCAATGAAATAGTTTTAAAATGACAAGCAGCAAAGAAATCATAAAACCCATGTGCAGACCCGATACTGCAAAAATATGCGCAATGCCCATTTGTTGACTGAGGTCATAAAAGTCTTCGTTCATAGCGCCTTTTTCACCAAATAATAAAGCTAACGCTAATGCATAATGCTCCTCGCTAAGATATTGCGCTAATTTTTGCTGTAATTGCTGTTGGAAATGGCCAATAACAGTCAGCCCGTTTTTGGCGCCTGTTTTAACCAATAAACGGTCGGCAGCTTTTAATTGATAAAAATATCCTTGACTGCGCCAATAAGCGGCTTCATCATAGCCGCCGGGATTGGTGGCGGAAGCAGGTTTTTGTAAAAGTCCTTCAGCTTCAATCCAAGCGCCTTTAGGATAGTCGCTGTCATCTTGGTAGCTTTTGCTGACGATTATTGGGAGCGGCTTCTTTAAAATCTGACCGTTAATTTTATCAACATGGAGTAAAACGTAATACCGATTGATGGGACTATTGATAATTTGACCTTCTACTGTGATTGTTTGGTCAAGATAAGCAGTCAGCGTTGTGCTTTGTGCCAACGTTAGCGTTATGAGTAAACCGCCACTAACAAAGGCTAAGCTGTACAACAGGATACGCGGTGACAATTTTTGAATGCCCCAATATAAAATAACACCAGCTAATAGCAACACAAATAACGTCTTATTTCCGCTAAAATAGCTGACGATGATGCCTGCTATAAAAGCTACAGTAGCTTTAACTAATAAACGATCTAAATACATCTTTTGCATTATTTTAATCATCCTTTCTTAAGACAATCTTGTCATTTGCCGTTTTATCATATACAATAAAAGCAGTTATTCAACAGTTGCGGCTACAATAGCATCAACTGGGGAATTATATCATTTTTTGCTTTACCTTCTCCAAGGGCGTCAGCCTAAGGCTCGGGCAGCTGATTCGCAATAACGATATGGGATAGTCGTTTTGCCGCTATGGCTATTATACCGCAGTCTGCCGATTTTGGGGACTGTGGTTTTTTTATTGGCTTGATTAGTGCGCATATATTGGACGATATATAGGGGCATTTTCAATAGCGGCGGAAAGAGAAATTTTTTGAAATAGAAAAACGGGAGAAAGCAAAACAAAAATTTTCAACACATTTCATTTTGATTGACCAGAAAGGGTGAGCAATACATGGAAAAACGTATTGGCGTAATCGGCATTATTGTGCAAAAAAAAGAAAGTGTGACGCAGCTTAACGAACTGCTTAGTCATCACGCTCATTTGATTATCGGACGTATGGGAATTCCTCATCACGGCGCAGTTAATATTATATCGTTGATTGTGGAAGGATCTAATGATGAGATTGGCGCTTTTAGCGGCAAATTAGGCGCTTTAGAAGGCTTGCTTGTTCGTTCAGCGCTAACGAGTTATAAAGCGGAGGAATAAATATGGAGAAAGCATTTTTACGAGCGTTAGAAAGAGCGAAAGAAGGACAAGAATTAACTCACCAAGACATTAAAAGTCTTTTAGCGGCTGATGAGCAGGAAAGTCAGTTGTTGTTCGCTCATGCTGATTGGGTACGACAGCAAAATGTCGGCAGCGATGTCCATTTGCGAGGGATCATTGAGTTTACCAATTATTGTCGTCAGCATTGTCATTATTGCGGCTTGCGAGCCGATAATACCAATGCTGTTCGTTATCGTCTCAGCGAAGACGATATTTTGGCAACTGCTCGTTTGGCAGCCCAATGCGGTTATCGGACATTGGTTTTGCAAGGCGGTGAAGACGTCCACTTTTCACCGGAAGATATTGCCCGTATTACCAGTGAAGTTAAAAAAATGGGCGTTGCAGTAACGCTGTCTTTTGGCGAATATAGTCGAGACATTTATCAATTGTGGCGTGATGCTGGCGCTGATCGCTATTTGATCAAGCAAGAGACCGCTGATGAAAAACTATATCAAACCATTCGTCCCGGCAAAAAGTTAAAAGACCGTTTGCAGTGTCAACAGGATTTAAAAGAACTAGGTTACCAACTAGGCTCCGGTTCAATGGTTGGCTTGCCAATGCAGACATTGGACATTCTTGCCCGAGATTTGGAACTGATGCGACAAATGGATGTGGATATGAGCGGGATTGGTCCTTTTATTCCTCATCCCGATACACCGTTAGGAAATTATACATCAGGTAGTGTTGCTATGACGTTGAAAATGATTGCTGTTGCACGAATTATCATGCCTTTAGTATTGTTGCCAGCAACGACTTCTTTGGCAACGCTGGCGCCTAATGGTCGCGAATTATCATTGCGTGCTGGCGCTAATGTGATTATGCCCAATGTTAGTCCGCAGGAGTTTCGCGCTTTTTATGCTATTTATCCCAACAAAGCGTCTTCGCCTGATCCGATCAATGAAACACGTCGCCGACTAATTGCTTTGATTGAAGGAGAAAATCGCACAGTCGGTCAAGATTTTGGTCACAGTCCCAAAGCGCAGTTTCAGCAATAAAAGTTTAACGTTAATTAAAAAGGAGAGGTTATGATGGATACAACGCCTAAAGGTTCTCGCGTGCATATCGCTTTGTTCGGCAAACGCAATGCTGGCAAATCAAGTCTTATCAATGCGATAACCAAACAAGAAGTAGCGCTGGTATCGCCGATTGCCGGCACTACAACAGATCCGGTCTATAAAGCAATGGAAATTTTGCCACTAGGAGCAGTCATGTTTATTGACACTGCCGGTCTTGACGACAGTGGCTCTTTAGGAGAAATGCGCGTCAAAAAATCAAAAGCTGTTTTAAGCAAAGCGGACGTCGTTCTTCTGGTTATTGATGCTAAAAACGGTTATGATCAACTGGAACGGATGTTATTAAACGATGTACAACAACGACAATTGCCAGTTATCGCCGTTTTTAATAAAATTGACGGTTGTGCTGAAACTGTTTGGCGTGAAAATTTGCGCCAATTTCAAGCGGCTTACCCTAATATTCCCGTCGTTGCTGTAAGCGCTTTGCAAAAACAAAATATTGATGAATTGCTGCAAAAGTTGATAAGTCTTGAACCGCAAAACAAGGGTCAAACCATTATCGGCGATTTGATTGCGCCTGAGCAAATCGTTCTTTTGGTTACGCCTATTGACGAAGCGGCACCAAAAGGTCGTTTGATTTTGCCGCAAGTTCAAGTTTTGCGGGATATTCTCGATCATGATGCTCAAGCGATAGTTTGTCAGCCGCAAAATTTGGCTAATACGTTGACTAAGCTGAAAAATCCGCCGGATTTGGTCATTACCGATTCGCAAGCATTTGGCGAAGTTGCCGCTATTTTACCGACAGATGTTCCTTTAACGTCTTTTTCGATTTTGATGGCGCGTTATAAAGGCGATTTAGCGCTGTTGACGGCTGGCGCTAAAATTATTGATACCTTGAAACCTCATGATAAAATTTTGATTGCTGAAGCCTGCACTCACCATCAACAAAAAGATGATATTGGTACGGTTAAGATTCCTCAGTTACTGGCTAAAAGAATAGGCGGACCTTTGGATTTTGCGTTTGTCAACGGCAATCAATATCCCGAAGATTTAAGTCAATACAAACTGGTCATTCATTGCGGCGGCTGTATGCTCAATCGTCAAGAAATGCTTTATCGACTAAACTCATTGGCAAACGCTCAAGTGCCGGTTGTCAATTACGGCGTTTTACTTTCGGCGTTAAATAATATCTTAGACCGCGCTATTGCGCCGTTGGGATTGCAACAAAATTAAAATAGGAATAAAATAGATAGTGCAATGAAATAAGAACATAAAGGTTTGGTAAAATGTCATGAAAAAACACGTTTTGACTGTGGGGGAATTATGTGTGGTCATTTAGGTTGTTTTGGTTTTTGCACGAATCTGTGCCTCGCACATTTTGTCGAAGTATCGGCTTGCCATCTTGACAGAGGTTCTTTTTATTTTATATTTGGTTAGAAAAGGAACTTTTTGACAAATGTCGTCGTCTATACTATAATAATAGCAAGGAGGGATTTTAATGAATCGAAAGATAAGCGGCATAGTCAGTACTATTTTAGCTAGCGCCATGCTGATCATTGCTCCGGCTTACGGGGCAGAAGAAATTAGTGAGACAGTTATTTATCCCGAAAAATTGAATTATACAGCTATTGTTAACGGCGTAAAAGTCAATAATCCAATTTATGAGAATGGCGAACACATTTATCTGCTTCCTGTACGAGAAGTGGCTGAATTGTTGGGTTATACCGTGAAATACTATGGTAAAGAACAAGTTGTCATTGTCAGTGATGATAATACTTCAGGCAAGATTTTTATAGGCGAGGATCAGTATTTGATTGATGACGATATGATCTATGAACTGCAAGCTGCCTCAGAATTGAAAGATGGCAAAGTTTATGTGCCGTCGTTATTTTTTAGCAAAATTTTTGGAGTGACGCTGGCAGAAGAAGCTAATAATGTCATTAGAATATCGCAGACCAAAAAAATAGCAGGAACAATTACTGCTGCAACCCGAAATACGTTAACGTTATTGGCTTTAGATGGCAAAGAATATTGTTTTGATACAGCCAAAGCGGATAAACGAGAAGCTAATGGTTTAATCATTGGCACTTATGCAGCGCTTAGTTATACAGGAAATCTGAATGTGCCCGAAAGTTTAAAAGCGACTGCTATTAAACAAGAGAAAAAAACAGTCAAAACCGTTACAGGAACGGTTAAAGAAATCGCAGAAAACTCCATTAAGATTACGGTCAATGATAAGGATTACAGTTTAGGAACTATGGAAGCTGATAAAAGTGATTGTCAGGAATTGTTTATTGGCTCGTCAGTGACCTTGACTTATACGGGAGAGTTAGCCAAACCAACGCAGGTAAAAATCTTAACCATGACGCAAAAATAATTTGCATGGTGAAAGCGAAAAGAATAAAGATGGTATCGCAAAAATTTGCGTACTAAAACAAGCTATGCTGTTTTGAGCTGCGCGGATAAAAATGGGGTCGGTTAGAAGAATGTTCTAACCGACCCCATTTTTGGGTATATAAGATAACGGCGCTAGGCAGTAATCGACTGGATAAAAAATTAGCTGTTTTTATGACGATTAGCATATTTGGCGCGGTCACTGGCTTTTAAAAATCGTTTTCGCAAACGCAGATTTTTGGGTGTGACTTCCAAATATTCATCGTCATTGAGAAAGGCAATGCATTCTTCCAAAGACATTTCGCGGCAGCCTTTTAAGCGTACAGTATCATCTTTGGCGGCAGAGCGAATATTAGTCAGATTTTTACCTTTGCAGACATTAACGGCAATATCTTGATCGCGGTTTCCTTCGCCAACGATCATGCCTTCATAAACGTCAACGCCCGGTCCGATAAAGAGTACGCCGCGCTCTTCGGCAGGAAATAACCCATAAGCGGTCGTTGTTCCTGTTTCGAAAGCAATTAACGCACCGGAACGACGACCAACAATAGCGCCGGAATAAGGTTTATAGCTGTCGAAACTGCTGTTCATAATGCCATAACCTCTGGTATCGGTCAAAAATTCTGTGCGGAATCCCACTAAACCTCTGGCGGGAATTAAATATTCTATACGAGCTTGACCGTTAAAATTGCTCATATTAACCATTTCGCCTTTACGCTGTCCTAATTTTTCCATTACCGGTCCCATATGTTCTTCTGGAACGTCAACGGTTAAATATTCGTAAGGCTCGTATTTTTGACCGTCAATTTCTTTGATAACAACTTGTGGTTTAGACACTTGAAATTCCATACCTTCGCGACGCATGGTTTCAATCAAAATAGATAGATGCAATTCGCCTCGACCGGCTACCTTAAACATATCGGCGCTATCGGTCTCTGATACTCTAAGCGCAATATCGGTTTCCATTTCTTTAAATAAACGGGCGGCTAACTTGCGGCTGGTTACGGGGTCGCCGTCTTTGCCGGCAAATGGCGAATTGTTGATCATAAAGCTCATTTCCAGCGTTGGTTCTTCAATTTTTAAAAATGGCAGAGGATCTAAATGATTGGGTTCGCAAATTGTTTCGCCGACGTTGATTTCTCCTAAACCGGCAATGGCTACAATTTCCCCTACGCTGGCTTCTTCAATTTCGTATCGTTTCAATCCTTGAAAACCGTATAGTTTGTTAATGCGAACGTTGCGCGCTTTGCCATCGCGGCTCATGACGGAAACCTGCGTATTCGTTTTGATTTTACCTCGTTTAATGGTGCAGATAGCGATTCGTCCTAGAAAATCGTTGTAATCCATCAATGTAATTTGCGTTTGCAAATGACCTTCGCTGTCGCCAGATGGCGCCGGAATATGGTTAACAATAGCTTCAAATAGCGGTTTTAAATCCACAGCTTCCACTGCCAAATCATTTGTTGCGATGCCGGCGATTCCTGAAGCGAAAATAACGGGAAATTCCAACTGATCTTCTTCAGCGCCCAAATCAATAAATAAATCCAATACTTCATCAACGACTTCTAATGGTCTGGCAAATTCTCGGTCCATTTTATTGATGACGACGATAGGGGTCAGCTTTTGCGCCAATGCTTTCTTTAAGACAAATCTTGTTTGCGGCATACAGCCCTCAAAGGCATCGACAACTAAAAGCACGCCGTCGACCATTTTCATGATTCGTTCGACTTCACCGCCAAAATCAGCATGTCCCGGTGTATCAACAATATTGATTTTATAATCACCATAATGGATTGCGGTATTTTTCGCTAAAATGGTGATACCTTTTTCACGTTCCAAATCATTGGAATCCATTACTCGTTCAGCTACTTGCTCATTAGCCCGAAAAGTGCCCGATTGGCTCAGCAGCTTGTCTACCAAAGTCGTTTTGCCATGGTCGACGTGTGCGATAATCGCTATATTTCTAATCTTTTCCTGCTGCATAAGTATCCCCCTCAAAAATAATCACAACAGTATATTTTAGCCCTTATTTTTACCAAATACAACCCAATTTTGCACCAAAATATATCAATCCTTTTTATTGATTTTGATGCTGTTTTCCGAAAAAATTAAAAAACAAGCAAAAGATTATGGAGTCGATTTTATCAAATATCTTTAGCAATAGAACAATCTTTAACATTTCCTATATGTGCAATGAAAAATTGATAATGTGCACGTTTGCCAGTAGTGTGAATATTTTTTGGTTTTGTAGAAAAATTTATTTTGCGGCATTTGTTTTACGGGTTGATGGTGATTTTAAAAAAATAAAGCCACCGCCATAAGTCGGTGACTTTATCAAATATTAGGCTTCGATAGTGATACCTGTTTCGTATAATTTATCTTCGCATTGTACTTTTACAGTGTATTTGCCAGATAAGCCTTCTTTGTTAACAAACATATCAATATCTTGTGGATTTTCTTTTTGGAATGTGCCTACACACATGGCTTCAAAATGATGCGAAACGGTAGAAATCATGTATTGATGTTGGCTGCCGTCTTCGCCAATTAAAGCCAGCAATGCGTATTCGCCTTCGGAAAAAATGGCGCTAAATTGAATACGGTCTTCTTCTTCAATCAAGCGTGCTTCATAATGGTCAGGAATCATTTCGCCGCTTGAGGCTGGCAGTTTAGCTTTGGTTTCTTTTGTAATTCCCAGATTGCCCAATAGCTGTCCTTGACCAAGTTCTGCCGTTTCGTTGGCATAATATAATGGCAACTTTTCGGCGCGATAGCAGTTAGCGGGTACATGAAGTTCAAACATTATTTTATCGTCAACCAATTCGCAAGTAATTGAATTAAAAGTATAGACATGGTCGCCGGGATTTACCGAAAGCATAACAGCCATGCCTTCGCAAGTTTTACCGTCTTCATAGCCAATACCGCCAGAATGAACTAAATAGTGCCCTTCATTGTAATATTCGACATTACAGATATATGGAGAGAAAAATTCTGCGCCTCTTTCTTTGCCGTACTGCCAAATTTGTTCAATCTCCATTTTATCGGTGTCGATTCTATAGCGAACGCCTCGAGAGAAGTTTTGACTATTAGGTATATAATGTTCTTTGTTTTTAGAACGCCAATGACCGTTATCAAACATCATGATATCGCCATCAGGCAAAACGACGCAAGCATGTTGCTCATACTGCCAGTCGAATTCCCCGTCTCCGACCGGTTTAAAGAAATATGACTGCATATTTTCAGGCCAGCCTTCTGGATCGCCGATAATCCAATTTAATTTACCACTATCATAATCCAAATTGATTACAGCGTCCTGATGACGACCAGATAAGGTCAAGCTATTAGTTTTTTTGTCATACCAAACGGCGTTATTATGAAACCAGTCATGTTCGTCCTGTGAGCCGGAACCAGCAGTAGGATATTGTGGCAATACATTTTTATAATCCCATTTTTTTATAATCTCGCCAGTGTTTTTATCAATCAAAACGCACATATCTTCAACAGTATTAGAATTTAAATCTTGCGTTAAGACTAAAATATTGCCGTCTTCCAATGGAAATTCGTCATGATGATAGCCGCCAGGTAAACGGTATTCCTTGAATACTTTGCCGCTCATTGCCATTTCATAAATCCCTGTCGTGTAATATGGCATACCCACTAACCGTTCTGTGCCAATTAAAATATGTCCATTAGGCAGGCGCTTGCAGTCAAAAGCGAAATTGTGACTAGAATACCAACGAACATCACCTTTGTAATCATAAGCTACCGGTTTAGCGCGCATAGCGGCGGTCAAAATCATAACGTTATCGCCCATATAATCTGCTGATTCACAGCGGCAATATGTCGCTACTGGTACGGCAGGATCTAGCGGTTCCGTTTGAATTTTAATCACGGTTTTTTCGCCGGTAGAAAGTAGTAGTTCAACGGTGTTGCTATAGTCTGCATATAAACCATAAATTGGTAAAATATGTTTGGTATTGCTAGGGAAACGATGCGTAATATCACCAGCTGTTTCTTTTCCCTTGATGGTGACAGTTACTTCCGCTGGAGAAGGCGTTTCAAATAAAACCATTGCTGTCAATGGCGCTAAAAGATAAGGATTCAGTTTGACCAAAGGATTAGTCAGTGTAAAATGTCCTGCTTCAAATTCTGTCAAAAAAGCGGTTTCATTTTTAGCCTGCTGGGTTAGAATATGTTCGAGCTTTTGATAAGAAACTGTTTGTGTCATCTAAAAACCTCCTCAAAATAGTCATGTCAATAATAATTGTCGTTGCAACTATTGTTAGTATAGCACATATTTTTCTATCAGAGAATTTGACTGTATCTATAGGCGTCTATAGATACCTTTTATAGCAAAAAAGAAAAGCAGAAACCTCAGAAAGG
>CATJSX010000095.1 GCA_949743265.1 uncultured Peptococcaceae bacterium | reverse complement strand
TCCTTTTTTAAATCATATACTTTGCCCGAATCTGCCATAGTTACATTCAGATACCCACCAGTCTCTTTAAAGGATAATGCTTTACCAAATATATCCGATAAAATACTCTCTATTTTGATTTGTAAATCTAATTTATTCCTTAATTCAATTATTGCATCTACACTCTGCCCTAGCTCATCTGCCCTATTTTTATAATCTGCAAAGCTTCCAATATTCAAACCATTTCTCAAATTATCATTTTGAAGATATCCACTTCTATCCCACTTATTAGCCAAAGCATTTAATCGTTCCGCACTAAAATAACGTACTTTAAGTTTTTCTTTCTTAAATTGCTCTCTTAATTTTTCAGCAACAATAGTTTTTCCTGTACCATTTGGCCCAACAATATAGGTGATATTGCCCCATTTATTTTTAATAAAATGTTTATCTCCCCATAAAAAATCAATATTTATATCAACATTTATTTCCATTCTACACATCTCCTTATTCTTTTATCTATTTGTTATTATAATTTTGGCAACATTTTTCTCTTCGATTTATTCTCATAGAAAACAATATAAACATGACAGGTAACCTCATAGACTACCTGCCATATAAAATAATCTGTGTAAAATTTTTTATCACTCGAACTCAATAGTAGCTGGCGGCTTAGACGTAATATCATAAACGACACGGTTAACACCTTTAACTTCATTAACAATGCGGCGAGAGATTATATCTAACACATCATAAGGGATAGGATAATATTCAGCAGTCATGCCGTCGGTAGAAGTAATAGCGCGTAGAGCAATCATATAGGAATAAGTCCGCTCATCGCCCATGACGCCTACAGTACGCACATCGGGCAGGGCGGCGAAGGCTTGCCAAATTTTGCGACTCAAGCCGGCTTTGTCCAATTCTTCTCGATAAATGGCATCAGCTTCTCTCACAATATCACATCGTTCTTTAGTTACTTCACCTAATACACGAATTCCTAAGCCCGGTCCGGGAAAAGGATGGCGATAAATCAGATTTTCTTCGATACCTAATTGCAAACCAACTTGTCGGACTTCATCCTTAAATAATTCCCGCAAAGGCTCTAATACTTTTAACGCCATATTTTCAGGCAGACCACCAACATTATGATGGCTTTTAATTACAGCGGTATTTGTACCACTACCTGATTCGATGACATCAGGATAAATTGTCCCCTGTACCAAATAATCAATAGAGCCTAGTTTAGCGGCTTCTTCTTCGAATACACGAATAAATTCTTCTCCAATAATTTTTCGTTTTTTTTCTGGATCACTAACGCCAGCTAGTTTAGCCAAAAAACGTTCTTCTGCATTAACTCTAATCAAATTGATATTAAACTGCTGGCGAAAAATTCGCTCAACATCATCACCTTCATTTTTGCGCAAAAGACCATGATCCACAAAAATACAATGCAACTGTTCGCCCACTGCTTTATGTACCAAAACAGCTGCTACTGACGAATCAACACCGCCAGATAAGGCACAGATAACTTTTTTGTCGCCCACTGCTTTTTTGATTTGTGCCACTTTTTCTTCAATAAAAGAATCAGATGACCAATCAGGCGATAAATGACAGCCTTTATATAAGAAATTGCGAATAATCTTATAGCCATCAACGGTATGTTCTACTTCTGGATGAAACTGAACGGCATACATTCGTTGTTCGGAATTTTCCATAGCAGCAACTGGACAATCCGGCGTATAAGCTGTTATTTGAAATCCATCGGGAACTGTCTTAATTTGGTCGGTATGACTCATCCAGCAAATATTATTAGTTTCTATTTCGTCAAAAAGCGCCGAAGATTGATAAGTAATAGATGTTTTGCCGTATTCCCGTTTGACAGGTTTCTCTATTTCCCCGCCTAACGCTAATGTCATCAATTGTGCGCCATAACAAATACCCAAAATAGGAATTCCCAAATGAAAAATTTCCGTTTCAATGGTTGGCGCATCTTTTTCTAGCGTTGAAGACGGTCCACCAGTAAAAATAACGGCTTGCGGCTTACGTTTTTTTACTTCTTCCAAAGCGCGATAATAAGGTACGATTTCTGAATAGATTCCTGCCTCACGAACACGACGAGCGATTAACTGGTTATACTGACCTCCAAAATCAACGACTAAAACAAGATTATTCTCTGATGTATTCAACATAATTCCTCCTTGATTCAATGAATATATTCTTCTTTGATAATACCTACATAGGGCAAAGCACGATACTGTTCGTTATAATCCAACCCATAACCAATAACGAAAGCATCGGGAATCTCATAACCGACATAATCCGGCGCAAAATCAACAACACGACGGGATGGTTTATCTAAAAAAGTACAACTTTTTAAGGACTTTGGTCCGCGCTGACGTAACTTTTCACAGAGTAAATGTAATGTATACCCAGTATCAACAATATCATCGACTACTAATACTTGTTTATCTTTAATATTTGTTTTAATATCCTGTTTAATAATTACTTCGCCACTGCTTTCAGTACTATTGCCATAACTGGATGCCACAATTGTATCCAAAATAATTGGTAAATCAATCTGCCGCATCAAATCAGCTGCAAAAACCATCGCCCCTTTTAAAACGCAAATCAGTACGAGTTCCTCTCCGCAATAATCTGCGGTAATCGTCTGCCCTAATTGAGCGACTTTTTGCGCAATAGCTTCCGGCGATACCAGTATTTCTTTGACGAATTTTTCCATAAATAAATGATACCTCCTTTATTTTCTTCATAAAGAACATATACTGAAAAAAATTATACCATAACTGACGCAAAAGACAATAACATTCCCACAAAAAATTACAGATACTTTCCCCATCCCTATTGTTTCGCCAAAAAGGCAGTTCAATAAAAAATCATCACTAGCATTCAAAAAGAAAATATCATCAAATCAATGATAAAAAGTCGATAACCGTAAATTTTATTTACTGGTTATCGACTTTTTATCTGTATAGTTACTTCTTTTTTGAAATTTTTAACATGAAAGTATTACTTTTTTGATGATTTATGTAGCTAAACCATACACTGTCTATGATGTTAATATTAAATATGATTCATCAGAAGGGAAAAAGACTATGTTACTAAAAAAGAAGCCCTTCAGCATGAAACAGAAATGAAGATAAAACCGTTTAATCCCGCCTATGTTCCTATTAGTGTATCTCACAGTTCAAGAATACTTAGAAGAGTGATTGGAGAATTATGGAAAATCCAATTTGTGATCAAGTACCTTTAGCAGCTACAAAGGACATATTAAGAATCACATCGTGCCATATGTTGGCTATGTAGAGCTTAACTAACTGACACCAGCGATACCGGATAAAATGTTTCAACCGCTTTTTGAAAGATGTTGTTTAATGAACAATCTACTTACTAAAAAATTGATGGTGCTAGGTATGGATGCTATGGATCCTAGATTGACACGTAAATTTGTTGATATGGATCTCATGCCCAATACAAAAATGATTGAGAATGGTGCCTGCCGTCAAGATATAGTTCTTTTAGGTGGTCAGCCTACCGTGACACCACCAATGTGGACGACGATGTCTACAGGGGCTTATCCGATAACACATGGTATTACCTGCTTTTTTCGACAATCGGCCGATTATTTAGAGAGAACTGGTTATAATCTGGATTCGAGAAATTGTACAGCAGAACAATTTTGGAATGTTGCCACTGAAGCAGGAATGAAAACTTTAGTCTATCATTGGCATGGATCTAGCTGACCGCCAACTTTAGATAGTCCTAATTCACATATTGTTGATGGTATTCAACCGCTAATGATTAATGTAGGGATCGGTGTTAAAAAGAAAAATTTCATGTTACAAGATAGAGAAAAGTGACTTTTCGCCATAGTGCGTCGGGTAATGGTATTACGCCTTGTGTTATTGATGATATGAAGCTAGAGCAACCCAAAACGAAGTTGGGCGATACGTATAGTAAGGCAACAGCTATTGATGCCGTTCCATCTGCTACCATTGTTTTGGATTATCTAGATGGCGAACTAGGTGCTGATATGGCTTTAATCGACATGGCATTACACCAAATTTATAAAAGCAAAAAAGATCTGGATCCCTATCGCAGTATTGAAAAAGGATATCTACACAGTTGGCATTATTGATGAATGCATTGCTGGAGAAGAGTGATTTAATGTTACACGCAATATGCGTATGGAGGACGATGGAAGTGGTCTGATCATGTGGATCGGTGGGGCTATGCGCATGGATGCAGATGAACTTTAGCAGCCTAAATCTCTTTATCACGCAGTAGTAGAAAATATTGGATATCCTATGGCACAGCATGCTTCTCTAGTCAGTCAAAGTTTGGAGTTGATCCAGAAAGTTATTTTGCCAACTTGGGAAGCTTATGGACGCTAGCAGTCGGAATCTAACCAATATCTAATTGAAAAAGAGGGTTATGATGTCGTTTTTTCTCATTACCATTTTATTGATATTATGGGACATGTTTTCTTCAAGCACTTGAATGGAACAGATAATATCAGCAAAGCAGATTTTGAACAACTAACGAAAGATGTTTACCAAATGGCTGGCGAATATATTGGAACGTTTCTCCATGATTTAGATGAAGGATGGACTATTTTAGTGGTTTCCAATCATGCTTAAGTTTGTCCAGAACATAAGCACCGTTATTTGGTGATCTATCTGGTGTTAATGCAGGGGTTATGATAGAGATGGGTTATATGACTATGATCAAGGACGAAAATGGAAATGATACAAAAGAAATAGATTGAAGTAAGACTCGTGCTATTGCTAGCTGTGGCAATCATGTTTATCACAATCTCAAAGGAAGATGGCCTCATGGCATCGTCGATCCCTGTGACCAGTATCAGTTGAAAAACCATATGGCAGCTTATAAAGATAAAGAGACAGGCATACGCATCTTTTCCTGTGTTCTGCGTAATCGTGATGCAGTTCTATTGGGCATGGGTGGTGCAGAATGTGAAGATATTTTAGCACGGAACGCAGAGGGATATAACTATGATTATTGCGATACAACATTAGGCACATGAGATGTTTACGTTTCTCCTATTTTCTTTACTGCAGGACCATGGATCAAGAAAGGATATTACACAGATCATTATATTCGGCAGTGGATATTGCCCCGACCTGTTCTGCATTACTAGGCGTAAGAATGACGGCACAATGCGAAGGTTAGTTATTTAAGTTTGTTTGATTCATTTTCTTTAAATAGTCTTTGCTTTAAACTCCTTGTACTCTACTAATGTTAAACTGTAATAAATATCCCCTTCTTCGCCAGCATTATTGGTCATTTCCCATTTATCCAGTAATACCAAAATATTAGTATCGTAAACAGGTGCGCCGCTGATGGTTTAACGGTTAATGATTAACCGAAATGGGTTCTTTTATTCCGCCAGTTCTGCCAGCTTCTTAGTTTCGGCTTGCCCAATCCTTGCGCTTCTCCCAATGTGAGCATAGCATATTTCTTGTGACTGCCTCCGTCGGCAGTAGTTACATTTGCTGGGTTAATGGGCAGTTTAATCAGCCAATCATCGGTCTGTAAATAGATTTTCGTATAGACTCATTTAATCTCCTTTGTATCTAGTGAATAGTCATGATTTTTCTACCTACTGTTCACTAATATTCTTTGATGTAACCTACTTTTAGCTACAGAACAAGGTGAACATCGAATTTATAGTGCAGACTACGGCTTGCAAATCATGGATTTGGTTGG
>CATJSX010000094.1 GCA_949743265.1 uncultured Peptococcaceae bacterium | reverse complement strand
TACAATCTTCTGGGATTCCTTCTTGATAAAGGTCTGACCACCTTTGTTATCAATCCGTTACATACCAATCTTTACAGAAAAAGTCTTAGCCTTAGAAAGACGAAAACGGATAAGGTTGATTCCCGTACCATTGCCACTATGATGATGTCTGACATGAACTTAAAGTCCTACTCAAACACATCTTACCACAACGAGGAACTAAAGTCACTCACTCGATACCGTTTTGATAAAGTAAAAGAACGGGCAAAACTGAAAAGTTCTGTTTCAAGGCTTGTGTGCATTCTTTTTCCAGAGCTGGAAAAACTCGTTCCTACACTTCATATGGCATCCATCTACGCTTTGCTTTCTGAATTTCCAAGTGCTAACGCTGTCGCAGCCGCACACCTCACAAGGCTTTCCCATCTGCTATCTGAAAGTTCGAAAGGCAGATATGGAAAAGATACTGCCATCATGTTTCGTGAAGCTGCAAGAAGTTCTATCGGTTCTCATATGCCTGCTAAGTCCTTGGAACTGAAACACACCATCAAACTCATTCAGGAATTAACCGTTGAGATTGACGAAATCGAAGCAGCCATCAAACAAATCATGGATGAGGAAATCCAGTCGCCAATCCTTAGCATTCCCGGTATTAGTTACCGGATGGGTGCAATGATTATCGCTGAGATTGGTGATTTCAGCCGTTTTGATTCCGCTGATAAGATACTTCTATGCAGGAATGTCACCATCTACCTATCAATCAGGACAATTAGATAACGGCTATTCCCACATGGAAAAACGAGGTTCCAGATACCTGCGGTATGCTCTTTACAACGCCACAAAGTATGTCTGCCGTTGGGATGAATCTTTTGCTGTATATCTTGAAAAGAAACGCTCGGAAGGCAAGCATTATAATGTCGCATTATCTCATGCTACCAAAAAACTTGTGCGGTTAATTTTCGCCATGGAACAATCAGGACAGGCATACATACCAGCATCTTAAGTTGTTCTGTAATTATCTCCTTTTAGAGTGCCAGTAATGACACTCTGTTTGCTATGCGGTTTTCAAGGTTCAAATATATCTGAAATGCATTTCTGCAATTCATTCAAAAAATTTCATTTTTGACTTGACTTTTAATAGTTAGTCTTT
>CATJSX010000093.1 GCA_949743265.1 uncultured Peptococcaceae bacterium | reverse complement strand
GACCGACAACGCTGCTTATCTTACTTCTTTCTCCACCTTTTGTCAATACCTTTTTTGCATTTTCTTTATTCTTTTTTCTACTTTTTTCAATTTAACGTCGTCAGCGCCATTTATTTGGCGATATTTGCCTTTCTTCCAACCGATAATACACGTTTTCTCTTAACAATGTGTAAATTACAGAACATAACGGAATAAAAATAATCATTCCTACAATTCCCATCAAGCTTCCGCCTAATGTTACAGCGACTAAAACCCAAATCGAAGGCAATCCTACTGACCCGCCTACTACATGAGGATAAATCAGATTTCCTTCTATTTGTTGCAGAATCAAAAACAAAAGAATAAACCACAACGCCTTTATAGGAGAACTAATTAAGATCAAAAACGCTCCTACAAAGCACCCAATAAAAGCGCCAAAAACCGGTACTAAAGAAGTAAATCCTATCAAAACCCCGATCAATAGCGGATAAGGAAATTTAAATAAAGTCATAGCTACAAAAAACATCGCTCCTAAGATACACGCTTCCAAACACTGACCAGATAAAAATTTGGAAAATGTTTGATTGACCAAACGTCCAATATAAATCATCTTTTCTCCAACCTTTTCGGGGAAGAACGCATACATGAGTTGTTTGCTCTGGCGCGACAATTTTTCTTTCTGCAAAAGCACATATAGCGCAAAAATCAATCCTAAAAAGCTATTAATTACCGCTCCCACAATACTAGTGGCTACGCCAACTGTTGACGATAGAAAGTTTCCAGCACTATTTTGGATAAAATCGAAAACTTTCTTCGTTAAATCACTCCAGTCAGCAGCAAAATTCATTACTACTTCGACCATTTCAGGATATTGCGCTAAAAGCGTACTGGCCAACAGCTGCACTTCACGTGCAAAAGTTGGTAAACTAGCACTGATAATATCAATCGTACGAACGATTTCTGGCACAATTAAAAAAGTTATCCCAAACAAAATGAAACCAATTAAAACAATCGCTATCAATAAGCTTATTGGTCGTTTTAAACGATTTAATACGACATTAGTACTAGAAGCAAAAAGAAAATTTTCAATTGCTCGCATAGGAACATTTACAATAAACGCCATGCAACCGCCTAAAATGAATGGAAAAAGCAACCAGAGTCCTTTCATGATATATCCTTTAACAGATACAATATTATTTAACCCTAAATAAACGGCTATTGCAAAAGTTATGAGCAACAAAAGTTTTTTGATATTACTGCGGTTCAATTCCATCAGCAACACTCCTTCTCAAAATTTCCATATTTCCTTAGATAATATTTTTATTCTTTCCGAACTTCTTTTTCCCTGCATAATATTACGTTATTTAACGGTTTCTAAACAATAAAAAACGCCCACAATTATCATGTGAGCGTTTTAAAGCTGATGGTGAGATTTGAACTCACGACCTGCTCATTACGAGTGAGCTGCTCTACCCCTGAGCCACATCAGCACAAATATTGTGGATTTATTATAATTCGAAAACCATCTTTTGTCAATAAAAAATACGATAAACGCATGAAATTTTAAACGTATTCTTCAAACAACAAAATAATCCCTTACGCTTGTTAAAATTTTTAAGACAATCATCATACAGCAATGATAAAAAAATAATAACCAAACTAATTTTGGAAAACAAAAAATTATTAAAACACCCTACACAAAAACATTCGTCAAAATGCCCAATATACTCAATAGGCAACACGCACTAAATAATATGAAAACAATGCCAAACAGCTATATATATTTTTCAGACATTTATCATCTCCTATATTTTCAAATTTGCCGCCCCAATTTCAGCCAACTATCTCTTTAGTAAAAACTATAATATGGTAAAATTGATAAAACTATAAAGTCAACAACAAGAAAGATACTTTTTCAATCCGCAAAATGCATAATATTCGTCGCAAATAAAGTTTAAGAAATATCTCTTGACAATTAACCTAACTGTTATATAATAAAAACAATCATTAAAATGGTGTAATAGTAATGAACAAGAATAGTACCCAAAAAAACGTCTTTAGAGAGCTGTTATGGTGGTGAAAAACAGCGGCGAAGTTTTGGTGAACTCACTTTGTGAACTGCTTTTTTGAAAGGTTTGCGTAAGCACTCAGCATAGAAAAAGCCGGAGCCACCGTTATTTGGCACAAAAGCGGGCAGTTTTCAACTGCCAATTAGAATGGTACCGCGGATAATCGTCTTTTTCGTTTCTAAATAGAAAAAGGCGATTTTTTATGGCAAAAAAGGAGCTGAATATTATGGGAATGACAATTACAGAAAAAATCTTGGCTGCTCATGCTAATCTAACAGAAGTCGAAGCCGGTCAACTAATTACTGCTAAAGTCGATATCGTTTTAAGCAACGATATTACCGGACCAGTAGCTATTCGCGAAATGACAAAAACTGGTATGGAAAAAGTTTTTGACAAAAACAAAATTGCTTTGATTCCCGATCATTTTTCCCCGACAAAAGATATTAAGTCAGCAGAACAATGCAAAATTTTACGAGATTTTGCTAAAAAACACGACATCACGCATTATTATGAAGTGGGCAAAATGGGCGTAGAACATTGCCTATTGCCGGAACAAGGTATTGTTGGACCGGGAGATTTAATCATCGGCGCCGATTCCCATACTTGCACTTACGGTGCATTAGGCGCATTTTCCACAGGAATGGGTAGTACAGATATTGCTGCCGCTATGATCAGTGGCGAAACATGGTTAAGAGTACCTGAAACCATCAAAATTAATATCGTCGGCAAACCTGCAAATGAATGGATTGGCGGTAAAGACGTTGTTTTGTATTTAATCGGAAAAATTGGCGTTGACGGCGCGTTATACCAATCGCTGGAATTTGTTGGCGAAGGCTTAAAATATTTGTCTATGGACAGCCGCATGACCATCTGCAATATGGCTATCGAAGCGGGAGCCAAAAATGGTATTATTGCCGTTGACGATATTACAAGAGATTATATTGCCAACCGTTTTAAACGACCAGTAGTTGAATATCATAGCGATGACGACGCACATTACGCGCAAGAAATCACGATTGATTTGAGCACGCTAAAATCTCAAGTCGCTTTCCCACATTTACCCAGCAATACTCACGATATTGATCAAATAGGAGAAGTCGCCATTGACCAAGTTGTTATTGGCTCTTGTACAAACGGGCGTCTGGAAGATATGCGTATTGCGGCTAAGATTTTAAACGGTCGTCAAGCAGCGCCTTATCTGCGTTTGATCATTATTCCCGGTACACCGGAAATTTACCAAACCTGTATAAAAGAAGGTCTAATGGATATTTTCCTTGCCGCTGGCGCCGCAGTTAGCACACCAACTTGCGGTCCTTGTCTAGGTGGTTATATGGGAATTTTAGCAAAAGGAGAGCGCGCCTTGGCAACTACTAACCGTAATTTTGTTGGTCGTATGGGCGATCCAGAAAGCGAAGTTTATTTGACCAGTCCGGCTATTGCGGCAGCTTCCGCCATAAAAGGCCGAATTTGCGCACCAGAGGAGGTAATGTAGATGTATCAAGGAAAATGTTGGAAAGTTGGTCATGATGTTGATACCGACGTTATTATTGCCGCTCGTTATCTAAATGACGCTAGCGATGAGAATATGCGTCAACATTGTTTAGAAGATGCTATTGACCATTTTTGCGATGTGGTCTCTTTAGGAGATATTTTAATAGCCGGCAAAAATTTTGGCTGTGGTTCCTCACGAGAACACGCGCCAATTGCCATTAAAGCCTGCGGTATTAGCTGCGTAGTTGCAGAAAGTTTTGCTCGCATTTTTTATCGTAACGCTATCAATATCGGTTTGCCCATCATTACCAGTCCTGATGCCGCAAAGGCTATTACTGCTGGCGATGTCGTAGAAATTGATGTCAAAAACGGTATCATCCACAATTTAACAACCAATCAAACGTATCAGGGCGAAACATTTCCGCCCTTTATCGAAGAAATCATTGCTTCAGGCAATTTACTCAATTATGTAAAGAAAAAGGTGGAAAGATAATGTATCATATCGCTATATTAAAAGGGGACGGTATCGGTCCAGAAATCGTAACAGCAGCAATGACAGTCTTGGATAAAGCAGCAAAAAAATTTGATTTTCAGTTAACTTATCACGAAGCTGCTTTTGGCGGTGCTGGCTATGACAAATATGGCAGTCCTTATCCCGACGAAACTCGCCAAATTGTAGAAAACTGCCAAGCAGTGCTTTTAGGGGCTGTTGGCGGACCACAATACGATTTGTTGCCTAGAGAATTTCGCCCGGAAAGTGGGCTGTTGGCAATTCGCAAAGAATTGGGGCTTTACTGTAACATTCGTTCTATCAAATATTATGATTTTTTAGCCAATCAAGTAGTTTGGAAAGAAGGCTTTTTGAACGGTGTTGATATTATTATCTATCGTGAACTAACCGGCGGAGCCTATTTTGGTGAAAAAAAACGCGAAAACGACTGGGCTTATGATACCATTTATTATACTAAAACAGAAATTGAACGGATTGTCCGTCAGGCTTTTGCTACTGCCAGCAACCGCCCTCGCAAACTACTTCATTCTATTGATAAAGCCAACGTCATGGAAAGTTCCCGTTTGTGGCGTGAAGTAGTAGAAAATGTGGCCAAAGATTTTCCGCAAGTACACGTTGAACATTTATATGTCGATAATGCCGCTATGCAACTCATCGTCAATCCACAGCAATTCGACGTTATCGTTACTGAAAATATGTTCGGCGATATTTTGAGCGATGAAGCTGCTGCATTAGGCGGTTCTTTAGGTATGATGGCTTCTGCTTCTTTAGGTGGAAAAATCAGTCTTTATGAACCAGCTCATGGTTCTGCACCGGATATTGCTGGCAAAGATAAAGCCAATCCCATTGCCACAATTTTATCAGCCGCTATGCTACTGCGTTTTTCTTTCCAAGAAGAAGCAGCGGCACAAGCTATTGAGCAAGCTGTCACAACAATACTGACCGAAGGGTATCGCACAGCAGATATCGCCGATGACGGCATGAAAAGCATCGGCTGCATGCAAATGGCACAGCTAATTGCTGATCGATTATAAACGTTTTGCCCAACACAGCCAATAGTGTTCCAATCTGTCGATATAATAAAAGCGTCTCCTAAGTATGATATAATAAAGTCAAAACATAGGAGGCGCTTTTTTTATATATTAGTGCTCATCAACAATAATTCAGTGCAATAGATTTAGAAAATCTCATTCCTCAAAACTACCTTTTCAGAGATCGTAAAGATTTTGACTCACTAAAAAATTTAGCCTTCTTTTATCCATAAGTCCGCAATTATCTTGTGAAATTATACGTCAATATGTTACAATACACAATAAATTAGTCGAAAAGCTGAAAATAATACTTTATTTAATAAGCTATTGTACGGAGTGTGAAAAAATGAATTTTACGCAAATGAAATTGGTTGACATCAAAAATTATACTCAAAAAATGGATAACGCACAACTTTTAACAATTCTACCCGATTTGCTTAACGACAATCGTCTTAGTGTGCAAAATTTTGCTAAAACATTGCTGCGTCAACAGATTAAAGCTGAGAAAGAAGCAGCTCGCATTGCGCAAATGTGGCAATATGAACAACAAATGCAGCAAGCAGGTTATCAACGAATTTGTGGTACTGATGAGGTCGGTCGCGGACCATTAGCAGGTCCAGTAGTAGCCGCTGCGGTTATTCTGCCGCCAACAGTTGATCTCCCTAAAATCAATGATTCTAAAAAATTATCAGAAACATTGCGTGAAGAATTGTATCAAAAAATTATCGAACAAGCACTGGATTATGCTATTGTAGAAATAGATAATGAACAAATCGATCGATTAAATATTTTGCAAGCCAGCCGTTTAGCGATGGCGCGAGCTGTCGATAATTTACAAACAGGCGCAGACGCTGTGCTTTTAGATGGACTGGATAATCCGCAAATAACACTGCCTCATTTGGCTATTGTTGGCGGAGATCAGAAAAGTATTTCCATTGCAGCCGCCTCCATTTTGGCAAAAGTTTACCGAGACCGCTTGATGACAGAAATGGATCAACAATATCCAAAGTACCAATTTGCTAAACACAAAGGCTATCCTACTGCCGAACATTATCAAGCTTTGGCAACCTATGGTCCATGCGCTATTCATCGACGTAGTTTCAATTTAAAAACAGAAAACAAACAATAGCTGCAATAAGTTCAAAAAATATTGGGCAGATAAACGCATAAATTATAGCCAAACATTATAAAAACAACGTTTTCTAGCTAATGGAATATTTCAGTACCCAAAGCTGCATACCTCACTATTACCATATTTCTGCACTACAGTCTTTGCATACCCAGCCATTGTCTTCGCGAAAAATTATATCCAAACACCAACCCGAAAACGCCTCTAATCTTTCCCAATATTTTCTTGCCCGCTCCTGCAAAGACTTTGCACCCGCTAAGCATCTTGCTTAATAATCCTGCAAAACTGTGAATATTTATGCTGTCATATTCTAAAAATATAAAAATCCATGTACAAAAACAGCTGTGACTATTACTTGAGCCGCTGTTAAAAAGCCTATCTTCCATGTTGCAGGAGTATCCCCTAATACAATACGATTCCAAAGCGAAATCACGAAAAAATAACTAACAAAACATACAACAGCGCTAACTATTACCTTTAATGCTCCATATTGCACCATTTTTCGCCAAAAGCATTGATAACCCCAAAAAACAAACGCTAATGGCGAAACTGCATGACAGATGCCGACAATAATACTAAAAATTGTATATCCTGTGTTTTCTATCAAACTGCATATTACAATATACGCATAAAAAAGTTGAAAGAGCGCAAAAGCGATTCCGATAATAATGACAAGCCATTGAAACACCTCAATAATGCTCCTTTCAATTCCAGTCTATCTGCTTGCCCCACAAAATGAATTAATACTAAATAATTTCTTCAATGGTTTGCGAAAGCACCAGAATATCAATAGGTTTTGCCAGATGAGCATTCATGCCGCATTCCATTGACATTTGAATATCGCTTTCAAAAACATTAGCAGAAAGAGCGACGATGGGGATATTAGCCAGCTGGGGATCTGGTAGCTTGCGAATAATTTTTGCGGCTTGCCAGCCGTTCATGACAGGCATCTGAATATCCATTAAAATCAAATCATAATCGCCGGAATGAGCATTTTTCATTTTTTCTACAGCTATACTGCCATCCTCTGCCGTTTCAATGAGAAAACCCATTTCTCCAAGAATTTCCGTTTCAATTTCACGATTTAGCTCATTGTCTTCTACTAAGAGAATTTTCTTGTGATGGGCGTTAGCAAGAGAGATTTCGTGTTGATCATCTAATTGTGAAGGTACCTGTTGACGAAGGCAGAGCTTAACGACAAAAGTGCTGCCCATTCCTACTGTACTCTTGGCTTCTATGGTTCCATCCATCATATCAACGATATTTTTGACAATTGTAAGCCCCAACCCTACGCCATGAACGCCGCTAAGCGTAGTATTCTTTTCACGAGTGAACGGCTCAAAAATCTGCTCCAAAAATTCTTCACTAATGCCAACGCCATTATCTTCTACCACTAACTGATATGTGGCATAATGATTGGGCAGCGCTTCTGTTTCTGTAAGCGTCATTGATACCTTACCGTCTTCCTTGGTATAAGTAACCGCATTATTACCTAGATAAAGCACTAACTGTTTCAACCTTTGAGAATCGCTGTAAACGTGATTATGTATAATGCCTGAGCAATCCAAAGAAAAAGCAATATTTTTTTCCATAGCTTGTGGATGAAGAAACTCATAAACTTCCCACATAATATCGGATAAATCACACTCATCATCTTTAGTAGGTGTTTCTTTGGCACCTGTCCATGAAATTTCTAATACTTTGTCAATAAGTTCCAGCAATTGTTTGCCCGAAGTCTCTATCTTTTCAAGGTAACTATACAAAACTTCTGTATTCTGCAAATCTTTTTTAGCTAAAGCAGTAAAACCAAAAATGGCGTTTAGCGGTGTTCGCATATCATGGGACATATTAGAAAGAAAAGTATTTTTAGCAACGATAGCTAACTTAGCGTCATTAAGCGCTTCAGCCAGCATTTGTTTTTGCTCCAGCTCTTTTTGCAATTCTTCGTCAACTCGTCGATAGCCCATAACGATTTGGGTAATGCGTTCTTTAGAGCCTACATTAACCAGACGAAGCTGTAAGTATAAAATCTGACCGTTTTCAACGGCGCGATAGTTGATATAATATGTATCGTTATCTTGCAATTTGCTGCATATATGCGCTACATTAGTAGCTTGAGTGACCATTGGACGATCTTCGGGATGAACCCACTGTTCGATATACGCGGAAAGATACCAAGATAAATCCACCACTTGAAATTTTTCACCAAACAACACAGTCGTTCGGCTGCTCAAACGATAGGGAATGATCTTATCTTCGTGCAAATCAGCGTAACAAATAGACTCATAATTGATGCTCAAGCCTTCTATGACTTCTAAGCGCCGCAAATGCTCCTGATTGATTAACGCCTTTTCTTTGTCATACTCTTCAATCAATGATTGCAGCTTTTCTTCATTGCGTTTTTTTTCAAGAAGCAAAGTTTCTCTTTCATATCTTTGGCGCTTCTTTTTTTCTGTGGCATCACCCAAAAAAACATAAAAAATATCGCCGATAGTTTCGCTGTGAATAAAATGCCCATAATCTTCAATCCAGCGAATTTCGCCATCTTTACGAAGAATACGATATTCTACATAGTCCAATTCGTAACGATTACTAGCAATTTGTTTTTTGACGCTTTCTTCTACATCGGCTAAATCATCTGGATGAACAACGCCTTTAAAGGAGTTTCCAGTCAATTCCCGAAATTCCACTAATGTATCGCACCCAAAAATTCGCAGCAAGGCTTTATTGGCATAAATGATTTGCTCATCGTCATCAGCGTAATAAATTAAAAAACCTCCGGGCATTTCATCCATAAATGCCATAAGTTCATAAGCCGTGCGAATTTCTTGTGACTCAGGCAGAGAATGCAATAAAGCATCTTCGTGATTTTCCATGAGTTGGTCAATTTCTATATGATGCATTTGGAGAATTTTCAACAAAGTTAAAATATGCTCGATTAAAGTGTAATTAACTTGCTGTTCATTCATAACGGCTCCCTCTTATCTCTTTAATTAAATAAATATCTTCAAGCGTACCACAAAAAGATCATTTTGTCATTATGTTGATCTCAAAAAAATCATTTTTAGCCGCTGGATAATTTTTTAACCAACAATGAATTATTTTTTCGCTGATGTGATTTTTCTACACTGTAATATGTCTATGTAAAATCCCTATTTTATGTTATAATAAAACAAAGCAAAAAAATATTCTCAAGAAAGGATAGGCAAACAATGTTAAGTTATGGAAAAGGATTTATCATCTTTCTGCTGATTTTTGGGCTCATTTATCAAAAACGTCTGCAAGGAAAAAACGGCAATTATATTTTTATGGCAGCCGTTATGGCTGTTTATTTATACTTAGTCGCATGCGTCACCATTTTGCCCATTGACTTTACCCTTGATTTAAAATGGCGTTATCATGAGTCTATCAATTTTGTCTACATTCATACCAAGCCTTTTCACGATTTATTTGCAGGCTATGCCGGAGCCAAAAAGCAGATTGTTTTAAATATTATTATGACCATACCTTTCGGCTTTTTGTATACAGCTTTAAAGAAAAAAATCAATTTATCTGGCGTTATCATGGCAACATTTTTATTGAGTTTAACCATCGAGTGTTTCCAACTCCTAACGACGATATTTTTGCTCCATCATCGGAGTTGTGACATTACAGATTTAATTACTAACGTCATGGGCGGTATAATCGGTTATTGGTGTTATCAGTCATATCAATCCATTCACCGAAATAAAAAAATCCAGTCATAATTTTCAGAACGTCGCCAAGCAAAAATTTGCCATAGATACAGTCAAAAATTTTTTCTTGGCAAGTATTTTTGCCAAAATTTCCTTTCACCGTTTAAGTTATGCTGTTCTTTCGCTATAATTTCTTGTACAATAGACGTATTCTTAATTTATCAAGAGGTGACATCATGCTTGCTCAAGTCAACAGCAGTACTTTAATTGGACTTAGTGTTTATGATATTGCAGTGGAAGTTGATGCTTCCAGCGGTTTACCATCGTGGGACATTGTGGGTTTACCAGATGCCGCTGTCAAAGAAAGTAAAGAAAGAGTACGCACTGCCCTTAAAAATGCCGGCTTTGACTTTCCGCCCCGCCGTATTGTGGTCAATTTGGCACCAGCTAATGTTAAAAAAGAAGGACCAAGCTTCGATTTAGCTATTGCAGTGGCTATTTTGACCGCTACGGAACAAATTCCTTTGCATGTCAGCGATCCTTATATCATTGTCGGCGAATTAGGCTTAGACGGTTCTTTGCGGCATATTAACGGCGTATTGCCGCTGTCTCTTCATTATCAAAATAAAGGTGGTCGGTTAATCGTTCCTTTAGCTAATGCTGAGGAAAGTGCCATTGGCGGCAGCGAAACATACGGCTTTGCAACATTACGACAGGTGGTTGATTTTTTACAAGCGCCGGAAAATTTTGCACCTGCCGCAACGCCAGATTTGTCAGCGCTATTATTAAAACGTCCTTCAGCGGCCGTCGATTTTAAAGATATTAAAGGACAAAAAGAAGCCAAACGCGCTTTAGAAATTGCCGCCAGCGGCAACCATAATTTAATCATGATTGGATCGCCCGGCTCAGGCAAAACCATGCTAGCTCGCGCGTTACCGGGCATTATGCCGTCTTTGACACTAGCAGAAAGTCTGGAAATCACCAAACTATACAGCATTGCTGGTCTTTTATCAGCAGAAATGCCGCTGATTACTGATCGTCCTTTTCGTGCACCTCATCACAGCGCTTCGCAAGCCAGTATCATTGGTGGTGGACGTATTCCCGCTCCCGGCGAAGTATCGCTTTCTCATCATGGTATTTTATTTTTAGATGAATTTCCCGAATATAAGAAGGATGTTTTGGAAGCACTGCGTCAACCGTTAGAGGATCATATTGTGACAATTTCTCGTGTCAACGCCCAACTGACATTTCCTTGTTCGTTTCTGCTGGTGGCTTCAATGAATCCTTGTCCTTGTGGCTACTTCAACGATCCTAAGCGTGAATGTACCTGTACGCCATATCAAGCGCAAAAATACCGCAGTAAAGTCAGCGGTCCGCTTTTGGATCGTTTCGATTTGCAACTGGAAGTTATGCCGCTGGCTTATAATGAACTGTATAACGGCAACGATGATGAAGAATCTTCTGCCGCCATTGCTCAACGCGTTGCCAAAGCACGGGAAATTCAACAGGAACGGTTTCAGCAAATCGCTATTTTTGACAATGGCTCTATGGGCAAAGCCGAAATTAAACAATACTGTGTATTGGATGAACAAGGACAGCGGCTGTTGCAAAATGCTTTCAATCGGTTAGGGCTTAGCGCTCGCGGTCACGACCGTATCTTAAAAGTTGCACGCACCATCGCCGATTTGGAGCAATCTCCCAAGATCAAGGCGGCTCATGTGGCAGAAGCTATTCAATATCGAGCGCTGGATAAAAATATTTGGCGTTGATGATTCTATTTTTGCCAATAATTTCGCCTAGTCAGAATGACGTTTTAGTGGTATTCTGTTAATATCCATTACAGAACAAAACCGACGGAGGGAATGCCCTATGCACATGAAAGTCATTTATGAAGATGAAAAAATTCTGCCTATTGAGCAGGCTATCGCGGCTTTAGACAGCGACCAACTATATTTTATCGAGCGTTTTCTTGCTCAAGAAAAAAATCGTCGCCAGCAATTAGTCTTCGATCAGTGGCAACAATTTTTAGCGGCTAATGTAGAACATTATTGCAGCTAACGCCTTAATATTAACGGAGGGATTTTAACGATGAAAATTATTTACCACGCGCATTCTTGTTTTTCAATCATAACAGATACTCACCACTTACTAATTGATCCCTTTATTACGGGCAATCCTTTGGCAAAAATCGAAGCAGCCAGCTTAAAACCGGATGTTATCCTTTTAACACATGGTCATAACGATCATGTAGGAGACGCTCTATCATTAGCCAAACAACAAAACGCCTTAATTATTGCGCCGGTAGAATTGGCAGATTATTGTCAGCGTTGTGGCGTTAAGCGCACGCATCCATTGCAAATTGGCGGCAGTTATTCCTTTGATTTCGGCAAAATTAAATTAACGCCGACGCTGCACAGTTCTGCTTTTACTGATGATAGAGGGCAAACGATTTATACAGGTAATCCTTGCGGCATATTGTTTTATCTTGCCAACAAAATCATTTATCATGCTGGCGATACAGGATTAAGTCAAGAAATGATGCTTATCGACGATTCAAATCATATTGACTTGGCGCTATTACCTATTGGCGATAATTATACGATGGGCACTCATGACGCCATTTTGGCGGCAAAACTTTTAAAACCAAAACAGGTTGTTCCAATGCATTACAATACTTTCGAAATTATCACTCAAGATCCGCAACCTTTTGCCCAACAACTGACCGCTTTGGGTATCGGCTGTACGATTTTAGCACCAGAAGAAGCGTTGACATTGTAAAGCGCTCTTATGACAGACTGTAAACAGCTCTTTTTTAATATTATAAAACGATAAAATAAACTCCCGCTGATGTTTTCAGCGGGAGTTTATTTTGTTTAATTTTTGTCGTGCAGAGAGTAGTAAATATTTCTTACCAGTAAAAACACGGTATATAATTGAACTTCTCAATCATTAAATTTATAGTTATAATAAGTGTATAAGAAATGCACTGGCCATTGCATCACAAATTATAGCAATTAAAAATTTTATAAAAGAAAGGCTGAAAGATTCATGAACGATAATAAAGTGTTTGTTATTGGTATTGATGGTATGGATCCCAAAATAACCAGAAGAATGGTTGATGAAGGGAAACTTCCTCATATTAAAAAAATGATTGAAATGGGTTCTGCCCGCCGAGACTTGGTATTGTTAGGCGCAATGCCCACCATAACGCCGCCTATGTGGACTACGTTAGCTACTGGCGCATATCCTGCTACACACGGCATCACTTGCTATTGGAATCAGCATCCTACCGATATTGGTAGATTTCAATATGCTTTCGATTCAAGTCAATGTTTAGCGGAACCTGTATGGAATCCTATCATTGAAGCAGGCAAGAAAGCATTGGTTTGGACTTGGCCCGGCGGCAGCTGGCCACCCACCAGCGACAGCCCCAACTTACATGTTGTCGGCGGCATGGCACCTATGGGACCTAATATGACCGGCTGTGACTTGGATAAAGAGATGATAACTTATGCTTCTGTAGAATATGCCACTGTCCAAAAACGAGGTCAAGCAGAGTTGCACGGTGGCGCTGGTTGTGTAATGGATGGTGAAATAAAAGAAAGTGATAAAAAAAGTGGCTGGCAAGCGTCTTTTGACGATCCGTTCAATACAGCATGGCCTTTATTGGATCATAAAGAAGGGGAAGAAAGCGGAGAATTTGCAGATGCTGTCACTAGTTTTGATGTTCCTTTAAAAGAACCCCAAAATTGGGCGCGTAAACTTCCAGAAGGTGCGCTTGAATTTCCTGTTGTGATTGCAGATGGTCAAAAACAACTACCATCTTTATTATTAAAAAATGAGGATGGACAATACGATCACATCGAAATTTATATCAATAAAAAAGATGAACAACCTTGGGCGTCTTTAACAGACGGGGCATATATTCCCACTCAAATTATAGAAATGACCGACACAAAAGGGAAAAAAGTTAACGGAACACGTGCCGTAAGTATTTTAAAAATCGATTCAACTGTCCCATCAGTTATTGTAACAATGGGCAAATGCTTAGATATTACGACCGAACGTAAAGAAATGACATGGCACCCCAGAAGTTTGTATCAACAAACGGTTGATATTGCTGGTTATGTGCCAGCAGCCAACAACCTTGGCGGCGGTTTTCCTGAAATGATCAGCCGCAGAAGTTTGCCTTCATGGGATTACATGGAAGCATGGCAAGCAACAGCATTATTAGGTCTCATTGAACAAAATAAATATGATGCCGTCTTTACGCATTTGCACAGTTGCGATCATATTGGTCATTCTTGTTGGAGATGGGCAAAAACAAGAGAATGTTATGGAAATAATGATGAAAAAGTCTATCAAGGTTTCTTAGAAGATATTTATCTCAACGCTGATGATTATGTTGCTCGTCTACTGCCTCTCATTGATAAAGGTTGGACATTGATTTTGACTTCCGATCATGGTTTATTGTGTAGTGAAGAAGATGTATTACCTTTTTTAGGCGAAGGTTTTGTCATGAATGTCGGTGTTATGCGTGAGCTGGGCTATACTGTGCTGAAAAAAGATGAAAACGGCAATGACCTCCACGAAATTGATTGGAGTAAAACTCGTGCAGTTGCTCCACGCGGCAATCACATTTACATCAATTTAAAAGGCAGAAATGATAATGGCATCGTTGACCCTGCCGATAAATATGAATTGGAACGCCAAATCATTGACGATCTGTACAGCTATCGCATGAACGGCAAACGAATCATTAATATCGCTTTGCGCAATAAAGATGCCGTTTTGTTAGGTCTAAGCGGCGAACGTTGCGGAGATATTATTTATTTCTTAGAAGAAGGCTTCAATCGTCTGCATGGCGATGCGCTTTCCACTACAGAAGGCTACTTTGGTACTTCTGTATCACCGATTTTCATAGCGGCAGGCAAAGGCGTAAAATCCGGCTATGTAATGGAGCGCCAAATTCGCGAAGTAGATATCGCCCCAACGGTAGCCGCTATCATGGGCGTACGATTGCCAGCGCAAGCTGACGGAGCGGTAATTCATCAGATTATGGTTGATTAGCATTCTATTTTCAGCAGTTATCAACTTATTTTTGATAGCTGCTGAAAGTTAAACAGCTATATATGGAAAGGATGTGTTTTTATGTCGTCAATCGAAAACAAACCAGTAAAGCCTTCTTACTGGATACATGCTATCATTTTTGTATTACTGACAATAGGTATCGGTTTCATAAAACCATTCGGACAAATTACCGAATATGGTATGGACATCTTAGGTATTTTTATTGGCTTGATTTATGGATGGACTTTTATCGGATTTTTGTGGCCAAGTTTATTTGGTTTAGTCGTATTAGGTTATACCGACTTTGCCGCCAACGTAACAACTGCAACTGCTGCTGGTTTTGGTGAAAGTCTAGTTTGGCAAGTATTTTTTATGATGATTTTTGCCGGAATTTTAAGCCGTTTAGGAATAACCGAATTTATAGGTTATTGGTTACTCAGCAGAAAGATTTTAATTGGCAGACCATGGCTTTTAGTATTCGTCATTTTTACTATAGCTTTTTTATGCGGCGGTATCATTTCATTATATGGAACAATTTTTATGCTATGGGCTATTTGTTATAATATTTTTGACATCTGTGGCTATGAGAAAAAATCTACTTTTTGCACTTATATTTTAGGCGGCATTGTGTATCTCGTTGCTATGTCTTGTATGGTTTTTCCTTTTAAACCTTATCCAACAGTAGTACTGGGACTTTGCGCTAAAGCAGGCGCTACCTCGCTTCCTTTTGTTCCGTGGTTAATTGTCGGATTAGTCACCTCTTTCGCTATGATTTTCCTTTATATGTTGGCAGGTAAATTTATTTTTCGCTTTGATTTATCTGTCATCGCCAATATGGGAGATGTTTTTTCTGAGCATCGTCATGCAAAAATGAGCGCAGACACCAAAATAGGAATGGTTATTTTAATACTATTTATAGCTATTCTCGTTTTCATCGGTTTATTGCCTGCCAGCATTCCTTTGATAGCATTTTTGAAGAAAGCAGACATGCTAGGTTTAGCGCTTATTGCTATCTGTGTTGTTCTGCTTTGGCGAAGAAAAAATGGCGAACCATTGATGGGCTTTGCTGAATTAACACAAGCAATTAGCTGGGATATTATCATTATGTTTGCGGTTACACTTCCAGTTTGCGGTGCCATTGGTTCTGCTGAAACTGGCATCATGACAACTGCAATGGCTGCTTTAATGCCCGTTTTGCAAAACTTAAGTGCTACTGCTTTCATTGCTGTCACAATTATTCTTCTTGGTCTAGTTACACAAATAGCACATAATTTAGTGCTGACAATGACCTTCACCCCTTTATTAGCTACAGCAGCTGTGAACTATGGCATTGACCCTTTATTGTACGGTTTTCTTTTGGTTACTATGTTGCAATGCGCAGTGGCCACTCCTGCTGCCTCTGCACAAGCTGCATTAGTATTTGCTAATACAGAGTGGGTAGAAACAAAACAAGCCTATATCGCTGGATATATTTTCGCTGTTATTTCTATGGTTGTTATCGTTTGTCTCGTTTATCCTTTAGGCGCTATGTTATTTTAAAGGTGAGCAAAATAAAACAAAAATTCAGAAGTAGAAATTCATATACTTCTGAATTTTTGTTTGTTAAAGAAACAATTTATGATTTAACGATAATATTTTTCTAAAGCAGTCAAAAAATCCTGCACCACCAGCTCATTTTGAAATTGTTCAGCGTAAAAACCCACATAATAAAAATCATGATGCGACAATAGACAAGAGTCACTAATAAATAGCAACGACTGATCTTTCATCTGAAAATATTGTTTATATTCAAAAGCTGTGCAAATGCCTACATAATCGCCACTTTTTATCATTTGCTTTTGCGCTTCCCAATTATCAACCAAAAAATATTTAAAATCGTTACTGGTAAGCAAACTCATTTCATCGATAGCATAATTAAAAACCACGACAGGAATTTCTGTTTCATACAGTCTTGTAGCAGTCATAATAATTTCTCGCCATTTGGAATTCGAGGCAACAACAAAACCTAGCGGATATTGTTTAACAATTTTGTATAATAGCTGATTTTGTTTATATTGCTGGTAGAAATTTTTAGAAAACAAAGTCGAATCACTCAAACTTGCCAGAAAAATAAAAGGAGTATTGATAGGCAATAAACTCAAAAAAATAGAAGCCGTAAGCGTCTTCAAATTTATTGATAGCTTGGGATTTTTGCGACAATACTCTGTATAAAATTTGAGAAAAATTTTATTAGCAAAACGAGAAATAATGTATATGTCTAATTGGCCAGAAAGATTAGGCAAAACGGAATCATTGTAAACTGTCAAAGCCTGTTGTAAAACGATCTTTTTTTCCAAAAAATCTTGCGCATAATCGCAAACCAATCTCCCTGCTTCTGTCAAAAAACATCCTCTATGCGTACGCTCCAAGAGAGTTACCCCTAGTTCTCGTTCCAGTGATTTGACAACATTATTGACAGACTGATGAGTAGTATAGTAATGCTCTGCTGTCTTGGACATGGACATCGTACTTCGTAAATCCAGCAAATATTCCAACTGCTTGGTATCCATAAAATTACCTCAACTTTTCGTTTATCTTTAATAGAATTTTTGAATTAAAATTTCTGGATATTTTAAACATATCTATTTCACATTATTTTATATATCATCTCATTGTATTTAGCATATCATAATTCCATTGTATCATTCAATTGAAATTGTTAGTTAAATCTTTTATCATTATGTATCATATCCTATTAAAAATAAAGCAACCTTTTGATTGCTAATCATCAGCGCATGCTACTGACGTATTAAACGGCAATCGAAAATATGCTGCCAACAATATCACGAAACTTAGCGAGCGTGGTGTAAAATTATTACTTATTGATGCTGAAGCCATCGCCGCCGCATGTGGCAGCGCACAAGCTGCTAATATGGCACTATTGGGCGCAACTGCACAAAAATTAGCTTTTCAGGCAGATTTATTTTATTGGGCCATAAATCATCTGATGAAAGAGCCCCTACGAGAAATTAACAAGCGTGCGTTTCAGCAAGGTTATCTATTAGATCGAAATAACTAGTAATACAAAACCAAATATAGAAATACTCCACAAGAGCGACGTTTCTTTATCTCCAAACAGTAAGAACAGAAACGCCGCTTTTTATGTACTGGTTTACAAAATACCCATTCCCTTTCTCTCCCAATTAACGGAAAAACAGAACAGCCGCCAGAATAGAAATAAATGGAACAGGCATACCAAAATATTAAAGATTTATTGGGAAACGGTTATATTTTATAGTTCCTAATATCTTCCGGAATTTCATCAACAGGTAAATTTTTTACAACTTCTTCACTTCCAGCGGCAATCGCCGTATCATAATACCAGCATTTATATTTCAATCTGTTCTTTGTTTCCTGTAATGCTTCTATCTGCTTCTCCACTTCTTCCAACCGGGCATGAAACATTTCCCGGCGTTTCCCTAAAGAGGCATCGCCCTCCCCGCACCATGCTAAAAATTCTTTGATTGACTTAATAGACATTCCCGAAGATTTCAGACATTCTATCACTTTAAGGGTGTTGATTTCCGTATCAGAGAAAACACGAATCCCCCCGTTACTTCGTTCCATATCGGGAAACATACCCTCGCGGTCATAATAGCGCAGAGTGGATATAGCAATCCCAGTAGCATTAGCAACTTCTCCAATCGAATAATACATAATATTTTCTCCTTTTTTAGTTATGAAAAATACCTCTTGACCTAAACCTAACTTTAGCTTCTATAATAACACTACACCTACTAAACAAGGTTGTCAATACAAGTATCGAATTAAACAAAGAGAGGTAGATGTATTATGAACATGAATTTTAATTTCAACAATCCAACAAACCTTATTTTCGGAAGAGGCTCGCTGAATGAATTGGGAAGTCTGCCAATGCCCGGAAAGAAGGCACTGGTACTGATTTCCAACGGCAAATCCATAAGGGAGAACGGTTATCTTGACCGTACTTTGAAGCAGCTTGAAAAAGCAGGCGTTAAAACAGCCCTGTTTGACAAGATTATGGAAAATCCGATTAAGGACGTAATCATGGCGGGAGCTGCGTTTACAAGAGAAAATCAATGTGATTTTATTGTTGCGCTTGGCGGCGGGGCTGTTATTGACGCTTCGGCTGCAATCGCGGCAATGGCAACCAATGAGGGGGACCTTTGGGATTATGTGTCCGGCGGCACTGGAAAATGCAAGCCCCTTGAAAAGAAAGGGCTTCCCATTGTTGCAATTGCAACTACTTCCGGCACGGGATCTGAAATGAACGGCTTCGGGGTTATCTCAAATTTGGAAACAAAGGAAAAAATCGGTTTTGGCGATCCGGGACTTACCCCTGTGCTGGCAGTTGTTGACCCAGAGCTTATGACAACCATTCCTGCAAAATACACAGCATATCAAGGTTTTGACGCTCTATTTCACAATACCGAAGTAATGATGTCAAAAGGCATTAATGTTTTGAGTGAAGCAATCGCCTTATCTGCGATTGAAAATATCACAAAATACCTGCCCCGTGCGGTAAAGGATGGAAAAGACATTGAAGCAAGAGAACATATCGCTTATGGAAGCACGATTGCAGGCATTACCATGCAGCTTACCTCAACGATTGCACAGCACAGCATGGAACATTCCATGAGCGCATATCATCACAATCTCCCGCACGGCGCAGGATTGATAATGATTTCTAAAGCCTTTGCGGAATTTTTTATTGAGCGCCATGCCTGCGATGAACAATTTATCAAAATGGCAAAAGCTATGGGAATTGCAAATGCTGACAAGCCGGAAGATTTTATTACTGCGCTTGTCAAGTTACAGGAGGACTGCGGCGTTGCTGATTTGAAAATGAGCGACTTTGGTTTTTCCTCTGATGAAGCTATGACACTTGCAAAAGGTGCACGTTCCATGCAGGGCGGACTGTTTGAGTTTAACCCTTGCGAAATGACAGACGAGGACTGCGCCAGAATTTTTGAAAAGTCCTACCGCTGATATGGCGCAACAGAATAATCAAATCTTTTATTTTTGCTGTAAAGAAACAGGACGCTCATAGTTTATAAAACAAACTACGGGTGTCCTGTTTCCCCAAAAAAGGAAGAACATTGTGAACATCTTAGTATTAAACGGAAGTCCGCGACCACATGGAAATACATCTGCATTAGTGGACACTTTTACTGAGGAAGCCCAGAAAGCCAGTCATCAAGTATTTGTTCTTTCAGATTGGGAACAAGGATATTCGTGGTTGCAAAAATTGTAACGCTTGCCGTATCACATTAAATGGAAACTGCTCCCTGAAAGACGACATGCAGGAAATCTACCCGATTATGAGGGAATGTGAAATGTTAGTAAGCGCTTCCCCGATTTATTACTACTCACTGACTGGGCAGACCCATTGTGCAATCAAAAGGATTTATGCCTTTGAAAGACTCCTTAAACTAAAAAAGGCGGCATTGCTACTTACTGCGGGTGGTGACAGCTTTATCTCTGCAATCCAGACTTACAGAGACGCGATTATCGGACATATACTTAGATATTGTAAAAGCCGTTAGGGACCAGTCAAAATCCGGGCAATCGTGAAAAAATCTGATTTGGAGGTAGATTTATGTGGAAATTCGCCATTCTGTTTTTATGTTGTGATCTGTACTGAGATTTTCTGCATGTAGCACAAACCAGAGGATATATCTGTTACTGAAATTGATACACCAGAAAGCAAAGCAGAACAGAAAGAAACTTCTTTACCAACAGATAGTGACTATAATATCAAGGTAACCAATAAAATAACAACCATATAGGTTATCATCAACAAGCGGGAATTTGAAACAGAAGTAAACGATAATAAAGCCGCAAGACAGTTTACAGAAATGCTTCTCATACAATTAGACAGGGAGAATTTACTGATTTATGACAAGCAACTGCCTTGTTCTGTTCTATGAGAGTTTTGAAACGGCCTATCAATACACGACTTTAAGAAAAAGCTCTGATACGGCAGGACTAAAAGAAACTTTTGGAACAGGTACGATAACTATCTCATTTTTCAGATAGACACCGTACAGACTTCCAAAAATGATATATCTTTCAATGTTGCCGGAGAAATTTTATCAAAAAACTTGACGGCGAACCCATTTTTTGATTATACTATTATACAGTATAAAGTAAAAGCAATGAAAAGTAGAGTAGCCATCAACTGAAAGATTGCAGAGAATTAGGCGTTTTGCTGTGAGCCTATAATTTTTCTGATGGTGAAAATGAGCCTTGAGCAGCCAGTCGGTCGTGTCATTCCCGTTAGCGAATGTTTTTCCAATGGAAAATGCTTGAGTTCTCTTATCATGAGATAAAGCAGGGTGGTACCGCGAAATTTTCGTCCCTGATAAAGGGGCGATTTTTTTATGATAAATAACATTGAAAGGAAGAAAAATGATGACCGAAACTAAAAAAACATTTTACATCACAACGCCGATTTATTATCCCAGCGCCAATTTGCATATAGGTCACGCTTATTGTACGGTAATGGCTGATACTATGACGCGATATAAAAAAATGCAGGGTTATGAAACATATTTTTTGACTGGTTCCGACGAACACGGTCAAAAAATTGAACGTGTCGCCAAAGCTGAAGGCATTACGCCACTAGAATATACCGACAAAATTGTGGCTAATTTTAAAGCGTTATGGCAAAGATTATTGATTTCCAACAACGATTTTATTCGCACTACCGAAAAACGACATATGACAATCGTTCAGCAAATCTTTAAAACCATTTATGACAAAGGCGATATTTACAAATCGGAATATGAAGGACATTATTGCACACCATGCGAAACGTTTTTTACCAGTCGTCAGCTAATTGACGGCAACTGTCCCGATTGTGGCCGTCCGACAGAATTAGTCAAAGAAGAAAGTTATTTTTTCCGTATGAATAAATATCAAGAACGTCTGCTGGCGTATATCGACCAGCATCCAGATTTTATTCAACCCGTCAGCCGCCGTAATGAAATGATCAATTTTATTAAACAAGGATTAGAAGATTTATGTATTTCCCGTACAACTTTTGATTGGGGTATTCCAGTACCTATTGATGAACATCATGTAATCTATGTATGGTTTGATGCTCTCACTAACTACATTTCAGCGCTGGGCTATGGTACAAAGCAGGACGAACTGTATCAAAAATTCTGGCCTGCTGATGTTCATTTGGTGGGCAAAGATATTGCTCGTTTCCACGCTATTATTTGGCCTTGTATTTTGATGGCGGCAGAACTGCCTTTGCCAAAGCAGATTTTTGGTCATGGTTGGGTACTTTTGGATAGCGGCAAAATGTCCAAATCCAAAGGCAATGTTGTCGATCCTAACGTTTTATTAGACAAATACGGCGTTGACGCTGTACGCTATTTTCTGCTGCGAGAAATTTCTACTGGCAGCGACGGCTATTATTCGGAAGAAGCATTAGTTAAACGTATCAATATTGATCTTGCTAACGATTACGGCAATTTGATCAGCCGAACAATCGCTATGATTGATAAATATTTTAGCGGTATTGTTCCGCCTCCTGAAAAAAGCGGCGATTATGATGACGATTTAAAAGGTATAGCCCTTTCTGTAGGCAAAAATGCTGCTGTTTGTTTAGATAAGTTGGATTTTCCTGGCGCTTTATCAGCTATTTGGCAACTGATTAGCCGCGCCAACAAATATATTGACGAAACAGCACCATGGGTACTGGCAAAAGATGATAGCCAAAAAAGTCGTTTAGGTACGGTGTTATACAATCTTTTGGAGTGTATTCGCATCAGCACCATTTTGGTAGCACCTTTTATGCCTTTGGTTCCGCAAAAAGTATCAGAACAAATGGGCTATGATTTGACTAATGCTACATGGGACGAAGGCTGTCGTTGGGGTGTGCTACCATCCGGTGGAAAAGTCACCAAAAAAGACGCGATTTTTCCGCGCATTGATCCCAAAACTTTGGAGCTCGCGCCAATATCATCTATTGAAAACACCACTCCTCAGACAGCTATAACCTCAGCACCAGTGAAAGCAGAGATTACTTATGATGATTTTGCTAAATTAGATTTGCGCGTCGTAGAAGTGCTCGACTGTCAGAAAGTCGCTAACGCTGACAAACTGCTTCAATTCACTTTGAAAATGGATAAAGAAACTCGCACAGTCGTTTCTGGCATCGCCAAATTTTATGACAATCCGCAAGCGCTCATTGGTAAAAAACTGGTATTGGTAGCCAACTTAAAACCGAAAAAAATCCGCGGCATCCTTTCGCACGGAATGCTTTTATCCGCTGCCAGCGATGATGATAGCACATTGGAACTTTTACAGCTTAATAAAGACGATATTCAAAGCGGCTTTAACGTTCAATAAAAATGTGCTGAAAAATACGTCAAAAAGTCTAGCTAATAACAAAAAAGCAAAACCCGCACTGAAATCAAAATGACTTAAATAGTCGTGAAGATTTCGGTGCGGGTTTTGTTTTGCACATGATATTTTGTTGGAGTGGTTCACTGAAACACATATAATCACAATCCTAATGACATATCATTGGTATCATAACGATTGACTATAAACGAAAACTGACCGCCGCTGAAATTTTACTGACGTTTTATTTTTCTTTGATACACAAGCCATGATTTATGTTGTATTGCTCTTTAATTTTTTTAAAAAGATGGTATAATAAATTTGATTACCTACCTAATTTTTCAAACAAAGGAAGTGCGTAAAAAATGTTTAACGAATTAGCCACTCTGATTATGCTTTTTGGGTTAACCACTCTTCAGCCAAATATTTCTACAGCGCCTACAATCACCCCTGATTTTATTGTTAGACCCGCTATGACCGAACATTTAATTCCTAGTCTGGAAGCAAATTTTGAGCAATTAGCCACTTTGGATAATACTGCTAGTGGCTGGGGACCTGGCACACGCAAAAACGAAGAAGGACGCCCTGTTTCACCAGTTAATTATCAAGAAAAATACGGTTGTTATGATGCTGATTTTATTGCCAGCAATACCAATAAAGTTTATCTTACCATTGACGAAGGGTATGAAAACGGCTATACTGCTCAAATTCTTGATGTCTTAAAAGAAAAAAACTGTCCCGCTGTCTTTTTCGTTACCATGCCTTATGTCAAAGCTAATCCAGAGTTAATCCAACGTATGATTGACGAAGGGCATATTGTGGGAAATCATAGCGTAACGCATCCTGCCGATGGTATGCCTTCGTTGTCATTAGAAAAACAAAGGACAGAAATTGCTGATTTACATCAGTATGTCAAAGATAATTTCAATTATGATATGTATCTTTTTCGTTATCCCGCAGGTATTTTCAGCGAACAATCATTGGCTTTAGTACAACAAATGGGCTATCGTAGCGTCTTTTGGAGCTTTGCTTACCGCGACTGGCTGACTGACGATCAACCTAAACCGCAAAATGCACTAGCAACTTTAGCAGAACGCACCCATGCCGGCGCTATTTATCTTTTGCATGCGGTATCAAAAACCAATACAGAAATCATGGGAGATTTCATCGACCAAACGCGAGCCGCTGGTTATGAATTTGCTCGTTATGGTTCGACTATATGACGCCTTTTTGCTGCTTTTAAAAATATCCGCTCTTAAAACTAACAGCGACAAAATAGACAAAGTGGTCAATCATATTAAAACTTAATAATCACCTTATTTTTTAGGAGGAAGCCATGAAAGAACTCTGGCAATTGTTTATAACGTTTTTTAAAATAGGCGCCTTTACCTTTGGCGGCGGATATAGCATGTTGCCGATTATCCAGCATGAATTGTGTGAGAAGCAACACTTACTTGATGATGAAGAAATGGCAACAATTCTTGTTTTAGCACAATCGCTTCCCGGTGTTTTGGCAGTTAATGCCGCGACGTTTATTGGTTACAAATTGTATCAAAAGCGGGGCGCGTTAATTTGCGCTTTCGGTGTAGTATTGCCATCTTTTTTGATCATCATTTTATTAGCCAATCTACTAATAAAATATAATGACAACATACATTTACAAAATGCTTTTACAGCAATTCGTGCTGTTGTCGTAGGCATGATCGCGGCTGCGGCTTTAAAATTGGGAAAACCATGCTATCACAATAAAAAACAACTAACGATTTTGCTGCTTTCGCTTTTGGCTGTGCTCTTATTAAATCCTCATCCAGTAATTTTAATCCTTATAGGCGGTTTTTTGGGATGGCAACTGAGCATTGATAAGGCAAAGGAGGCAAAATAATGCCTATCTTAATAGAACTATTTATCGTATTTTTAACTATTGGCATTTTTTGTTTTGGTGGCGGTTATGCGATAATCCCTTTTATTCAAGAAGCCATTGTCAGCCGCAATTGGATCGCCATTGATGAGTTTATCAATATGATCGCTGTAGCCGAAAGCACGCCGGGACCTATTTCTATCAATACCGCTACTTTCGTAGGCTTCAAAATGGCGGGATTGAACGGAGCATTAGCAGCCACTATTGGTTTATGTGTGCCCGCCTTTGTACTAGTAGTTTTTGTAGGTCAACTTCTTGCCATGGAAAAAGGCAAACAATTTATTGATCGCATTATGATTGGTATCAGACCAGTAGTTGTTGCCTTAATTTTCGCCGCAGCACTTTCTGTTGCTCGTACCGTTTTGATCAGTGATGATTGGACAATTCATTATGGTAGCATCTTCTTAGCTATTATCGCTTTTGTTGCTATACAACGAAAAATACACCCTATTATTATCATTCTTCTAGCAGCTATAGTGGGGACTATTTTTTAAACTTGAAAAACAGCTGTTTAAAATGATTCATAGACTATTTTTTAAACAAGTCTTTGACTTTGTATATTGCCTTTTGAACAAATTACTGCATAAAATAGCTATCATCATGGACTATGCAAAAGGAGCTCACCAATGTATCACTATTATTTCTATCAATGGTTGCTGTTATTTTTTCTTTACGGTTTTTTTGGCTGGATATTAGAATCTATTTACGTTTCTTTTTTGATACGTAAACCTGTCAATCGTGGTTTTTTGCGCGGACCGCTGCTGCCAATATATGGAACTGGCGCAGTTATGATGCTGTGGGTATCCTTACCTGTACAGAACAATCTAGGCGCTATTTATATTTCCGGCGTTATCGCCGCCACGCTATTGGAATTGATTACTGGCTGGGCCATGGAAAATTTGTTTAAAGTTCGCTACTGGGATTATAGCGAGCATGCCTTCAATTTTCATGGTTATATTTGTTTGAGTTCTTCACTCATTTGGGGATTTTTAACTATTCTTCTGACACAATTTATTCACAAGCCGATTGAACGGTTCTTGTTTTCTTTGAATCCATTGTTGGCGTTAGTAATTGTTTTAATTGCCGCCATTATTTTTATCACAGATTTTATTATTTCTTTCAAATCAGCTTGGGATTTGGGCAAATTATTGGAAGTCATGGCTAAAGTCCGTGGTGATTTAGAAGAAATTCAATTACAATTAGCGTTATTAAAAGCCGATGCCAAAGCAGATTTAGCCCAAAAAATTGCTGAAATAAAAGCAGAACGAACAGAATATCAAGAAGAACGCAGTCAGCGCATTGCCGAATTGAATCATCGTCTTAACGCACTGCATGAAAAAGAGCGAATGCTAAAAGAGCAAAAGTTCGGTTATTTCAAAAAAAGTTTGTTGCTCAGCAACCCCCATGCTTCCAGCCGTTTTAGCGAAGCGCTGGAAGAATTAAAGCAACGTTATTTAAAACATTAAAAAACAATAAGACGCTTTAGGCAATACCTGGATACTTTTAATATCTGTCTCGCGTAGGAGGAAATGATTTGATGAATAATGAACAACTCCAGTATCTTCACGCCATTAAAAAATATGGCAATATGAGCAAAGCCAGCAAAATGCTTTTTTTAACACCGCAATCGTTATCCAAATCAGTGAAAACACTAGAAAATGAGCTGGGCTTCAAAATTCTCTACACCAGCAATAAAGGTGTTACTTTTTCCGAGCTTGGCGAAAAATTACTGGATATTTCCAGCGATTTTTTAAGCAGCATTGAAGCTTTGAAACAAACAGCCGCTGCCACAGTGACAACGGCTAATATTAGTATTCATATTTACGCCCTTTCCAGCTTTGAGGAATTGTATTTCAACCGGTTTTTCAAAAATAATCTCAGTAAGCCGCAACCTTTAGACATCATTTTGCACGAACTTGATGCCCAAAAACTGATTGCCAAAATCAAAGCAGGCGAAATAGAATATGGTTTTTATCACCGCTTTTATCTTGATGGCAAAGATATTTCCGAACCGTTAGATGCAGGCTTAGCATTTGAGCCCATTTTTTTAATCCAGCACATTTGTGCTTGCTCTACAAGCTCACCCCTATCTAAACATCGCCGTATAAGTATCAAATCAATGGTCAGCAAGCATCCTTTTCTTTTACATATCCCTTCCCAGTTCCTTTTTTTAAATCTTTTTAACGCTTTATCGCTCATGCCCGAAACCATTCCGCTACCTAACGTTGATACGATTGTTGAAGCTATTTATCATAACAAAGGCGTTTGCTTTTTTCAACAAGTTTTGCAAACCGGCGAAGATCTCATCAATTATGATCACAACAAAATCGCCTTAATTAATCTCAAAGAAACTATCATTGGTAATCTCGGTTATTTGCATCGTCAGGATGGCACCCTATCTTATCAAGCGCAAAACGAAATTGCCTACTTAAGCAGTCTTTTATAAAACCTATTATAGCGCGCAGCCCCGCGTAACTTATATTAGCCCAACAATTCCCCAATACGGTAAGATAATAACGGCAAAAAACGCCACAAATAAGATGGTTTTTAACGCATGCCATTTTAAAAATTGGCTTGTTGTCATACAGCCTAATGAGAAAAACAATAGAAATGTAACATATTCATATGGCAATAGCACCAAATCTGTAGAATGGTTGAACGCGAAAATAGCCGCTAAAGGATTGGTTCCCAGTTCCAAAAAAATGGAATAAAACATTCCGCTAAAACCTGCCAACATGGCAACTGGTGTCATAGCAAAATTTAAGATAAATCCTATAATAAGGATAAGAATTAAGGCAATTTTTATGCTAACGTCACTTAAAGAACCCACCAGCGCTTGTGTCAGCCAAGCCGTGATGCCGACATGGCTGCATACTGCCCCGATAGCCATACAAGAAGCAAAAAATAATAGCGTACCCATATTGACTGATTGGACATCCTTAATTTGCCCGATATTAACACCTGGCAGATAGAGAAAAGCCATCGCAATAACAAATGCCAGCATCGAATCGAAATGCGTAATGGGATTAGACATAATAAGCAGCATAACAATGACAATCGAAACCGCTGCCCATTTTTCATCGCGGGACATTTCACCCATATCTTTATACGCTTTTACAAAGTACTCCTTGCCATATTCTTGCAGCATATATTTTTTCTTGGTTAAAAGGACCATCAAGAAAATAAAACCTAAACAAAACAGCAAGACTGGCCAGTTATATAGGAATAGTTCAATAAATCCAAAATTGAAATTAGGGTCAACTGCTTGTACCGAAGATAAGATACAACCTTGCATTAACGGATAATACAAAAACATTCTTACCGTAGAAGCAGCAAGCATCCCCGTCATCATAATCACTGCTGCCACTTCTGTCTTTTCGATACGCATACTCTTAATAAAACTTGCACAAATGATTGCTACCACCAAACACGCCGTAGCAAAAGAGACCAAAGAAACAACAAATCCAGCGAGGAACAAAAAAATCAATATGCTTAAATAGCCGCCGCTGCTCTTGCTGACAATAAAAAAGCAAAGCCTTTGCAGCAATTTTGTCCGCTCTAAAACAGCTACCCAGATAAAAGCCGCTGCAATACCAAAATATGTCGTTCCCAAATAAGAAGAATACACCACTGTTGCAGGCACTGCTTTCGTTATAATCAAAAGCGCTGGCCATAATAATGCTGGAATAGCTGCATCCGTCAATTCAGCAGCTAACCAGATTAAAAAACCTGCGGTTAAAGCGACTGCCATTCTCATTTGTGCGGTAAACACATCATTTATTGGGATCACTAAAATACAAATGGGAATCAATAAGACAGATAGCACTTTAGCCAAATATACTTTATTCGTTACCATATTTCCCATAAGAAAACCTCCTTTCCCGGTCTGCATAGCTTAAGCAGACCGGACTTTTGGTGAGATAATTTTATACATCGAGAATTTGATAAATCGGTGCGCCTTCCGCTTGAGCAGGCATTCTTAATCCCATCAACGCAGCAACTGTTGGCGTAATATCTACATGATGGACAATACGCGGCGTAACAAAATTTTGCTTAATCCCTTTGCCAGCGCCAATAAATGTAGAGCGAACAGAGGTATGTCCCCAACCGTCTATAGTCGAAATGGAATCGGCATGATCCCAGTTGAAGCCTTCCGCAATGTAGTAGATAATATCACCCGATTGTTCCCCGCCCATGCCTAAAAGCGCAGCATCGCGATTTCTAAGCGCTAATTGAATCATCCGGTAGCCTGTTTCCTCATCTTTTAAACTATACAAATCGGTCATAATTTTTTCTTCTAATTCAAATTGATCTTTTGGCTCAACAATACCATAAGGATTTCTGCCTTTCAGATTGACATAAATATGATTGAACCGCGTAGCTACTGCTGTTGTTTTTGACCAATCAATCTCATGCAAATCATTGCCATTTTCATCTTTTTTGAGTACGGTATAGCCTAACTTCGCCATATGATAAGCGTTAACTGTACCAACTTGATTAATCATGGTAGACACTTCATGCTCTGGACAAACTTGCCCATGGTCAGAGACTATCAAAATGGTCCAACCTTCATCCAATAATTCCATATATTGTGCCAAATAACGATCTGTTTGCAGATAGACTTGTTTAAATAATTCCTGCATTTGCTCTGGCGTGGTATCCTTTAATCCTTTGCGCAAATATTGTACCAAAAGATGGCCCTGCAAATCGACATTATGAAAATGAGAATAAACCAATTTATACTCATGGGCTTCGATCAAATATTTAATGCAACTTGCCGTCCAGCGTGAAGCCTGCTCCCAGCTTTCTCTAGTACATTCCCCAATCAGGCGAACATCACCCGATCCTGCCGCACCGATAGGAACAGGATAACCTACATTATCAACAATTTCTTTCAACAGTCCTTTTGGATGCCAAGTTTGGTCATTGTTAAAATCCATCGCTGGCGACATCCACATACGCAAATTACTGCCATCAGGCGCAATTTCTAAAACACGCATACTTCTAGTGACAGGAATGGCTTTTTCATCAACGATAGCTTCATCAACAATATCTTGAACGAAAACATTCAATGGCAAAATAGCTATAGGCTTATCTGATTTTTTATTTCGGTACATTTCCACACAATCATAAACACCAGCTTCATTTTTCTTAATCAGAAGAACGCGGCGAATTAGTCCTTTTGAATAGTTCAAATAAGCTTCTTTCGCGCCTTCTGGTACATCAAAACTCCAACCACTCGGTTCTTTGATTGGGCTATACGTTGCATCTAATGCAATAGATGATAAATCTATTGCCAATTCCTCTTTTGCAATAGTTACACCTTTTACTTCTGGAATTTTCAACAAATCTACGCCGTTGGCACCTTCGCCTTCTTCAACTTCCATTCCTTCAATAAAGCAAGGTACTTTACTATCGCTGGCAGCTCTATATTTGAAAGTTAGTTCAGTTGTAGTTGTACTAGCGATAACCAATTGTTCACCATCTACTTGGGCATTACCGATATTGACGCCCCCCGGTTGTGTACCATCAACAACTGTTAAGTTAGGGCTGTCACTGCTCGGTGGCCAAGAAGAACCGGGCCAATGCCAGACTAACGTTTTTATCCCTGCTTCTGCGGAAACATTCCACATCTGTTCAGCATGGCATCTTCTGGAGTCAAAATTATAAATGACTGTTTCTAAATCCTCTCCATGTTCCCCACCTTGCCCCACATAGTCTGTGATACCATGAATACGCGGGCTGGCGCCGGTTGCCAATGTTGTCCACATCGGTGGCGTCACTGTCGGTTGTCCGCCAATCATATTCAAATCTTCACTGCTGGCGCCTCTTTGGCAAAACTTTTGGAAATTCGGCATAAGCCCTTGATCCATATAATATTTAGTTAAACGCGGATCTAACCCATCAATTCCTAGTACTAATACTTTTTCTGCAATCGCTTTCATTTTATCGGCACTCCTTATATATTTTATTTGTGATCACAGGTTCAGTATATAGGTGAGATCTATGTTTTGTAAATCATCTTATAATCATGGTTAATAGTTCTATAACAACTTTTGGTTACAGTGGAATGGCTGATATTTTCTTACAAGGGCGTTTGGCGTGATCTCCCTGAACGCTATGGACAATGGCATGCTACTGTCTATAAAACTTTTGCAAAATG
>CATJSX010000092.1 GCA_949743265.1 uncultured Peptococcaceae bacterium | reverse complement strand
TGGTTTATGCCGCCTATTGAACCGATTACGCCCATCGGCATGAAATGTGCAGGTGCTTTTTTGGGAATGGTGTATCTGTGGTCTATGTGTGGTACATTATGGCCTAGTATTTTAGGGCTGTTGCTTTTGGGCTTATCTGGTTACGCTGGCGAAGGTTATGCAGGGTTTAAAGCCACGATGGCTGGTTCTTTGGGTTCTGATACGGTTGTTTTAACGCTTTTGGCCATGGTTTTATTCGGCGGTATGGACGAAGCGGGTTGTACTCGGTATATTGCGCATTGGTTTGTTACTAGAAAAATTATTACAGGGCGTCCTTATGTTTTCTTAGCAATTTTCTTCATTTGCGTTTATGTGCTTTCCACCTTAGTTTCGCCAATTACGGCGTTGATTATTTTATGGCCTATTTCTATCCGTATTATGGATACGGTCAAAATTGAACGGTGTGAAAAAATCTGGCCGTTTTTCTTCGTGGGAATGTTTACTTTTGCCACGTTAGGTCAACCGTTTTTCCCTTTCTTAGGGGCGCAGTTAGTTGTTACCAGCGCTTTTGAAAGCATGACGCAAGGCGCTTATCCCATCATTGCCAATGCGCTGCCATATATGCTGCTTAATTTAATCATGACTTTCTTAATCGGTGTTGTTTATCTGTTGGCATTAAAATTTATCGTTCGTCTTGATATGAGCAAACTAAAAGCCATTGATGCGGAGCAAATTGCTCGTGATGAACAAATGCCGCCGATGAATCTGGTACAAAAAGCCTATCTGTTGATGGTGCCGCTGTATTTGTTGATGTTGCTTTTACCTAGTTTTGCGCCTAATTTGCCGGGCGTTAAATACTTAAGCAATTTGGGGCCGTTAGGGGTCACTTTTGTTTGGGTTGTTGTTTTCACGGTTATCCGTATTGGCGGCAAAGAATTACTGGATTTCAAAGAAGTAGCGTATAGACAATTTAACTGGGGAATTTACTTCATGATCGCTGCTGCCGTTTACGGCGCTAATACACTATCCAACCCTATTACCGGCGTACCGGAATTTCTTTTGCAGACGTTGAATCCTATTTTGGGCGGCAGAAGCGAAATGACTTTTGTAGCGATAATGTTTGTAGTGGCTATTATTTTGACTAACTTTGCCAATAACGCGGCTATGGCGGTTATTTTGATGCCGGTCGTTTTGACTTTCAGCGGACAAATGGGGATCAATCCCTTGCCAGTAGCTATGGGCGTTTGCATGATGGTTTTCGTTGCAATGTTGACGCCGGCGGCTTCACCTCATGCTAGTATGATGCATGGACGTAAGGATATTTATACGACGGGCGATATTATGAAAATCGGTTTCCCTATTTGCTTAGTGACGTTAATTTTCTATATTTTTATCGGCTATCCATTGGCGAAAATATTGTTCTTGTCGGTATTTCCGGCGTAAAATTGAAAAAGAAAGAATTGACGTATAGTTGCGTTTTTTCTTGAGGCTGTTGATATTTTAAGTCGTTTATCTTTTATAAGATAAACGGCTTTTTTCTTTTGGTTATATTACATAAATTTTTATCTCTTGTGCAAGCTAAGGAAAATAAGAAAAAAGGTGGGTGTCAAAAACATGAGGCGGTTAACATTTTCGACAGCGCTTATTTTTGGAGAAAAGCCGTTGGATTATTTAAAGCAGTTTAAAGGACGGCGCATTTTTATCGTTTGCGATCCGTTTATGGTTTCCTCTGGTTTATTAGATCAAGTGACGGCGAGAATCAGCGACTGTGACGTTTATATTTTTAGTCAGATCACGCCGGATCCCTCTATCGAATTAGTAGCGGAAGGCGTCAGTGCCCTGAGAGCTTTTGCGCCTGATTTATTGATCGCTTTTGGAGGCGGTTCGGCACTTGACGCCGCCAAAGCCTTTCGGCATTTTGCGGACGAGGCAGGCGGAAGTCATATTGAATTTATCGCTATTCCCACCACCAGCGGCACAGGTTCGGAAGTGACCAGTTTTGCGGTTATCACCGATAAACAAAAAGGCGTGAAATATCCGTTGGTTTCGGAAAAACTTTTACCTGATACGGCCATTTTGGATTGGCAGTTGGTACGCTCAGTACCAGCGCAGTTAGTAGCAGATACCGGCATGGACGTTTTGACTCATGCGTTAGAAGCCTATGTTTCAACGAAGGCAACGGATTTTTCTGACGCCTTGGCAGAAAAAGCTACGGTTTTGGTTTTTGGCTATTTACATCAAGCGTATCGCAATGGCGATGATGAGCAAGCAAAAACCAAAATGCATCATGCGTCAACCTTAGCAGGCATGGCGTTTAACGAAGCGTCGTTAGGACTCAATCATGCGCTGGCACACGTTATTGGCGGACAGTTAGGTATACCGCACGGTCGTACCAACAGCATTTTGCTGCCGCACGTGGTTTTGTACAATGCCGATTTTGGCGAGTATGGGCAAAAAGATTTCTCTCTTGCGGCGCAAAAATATGCTCATTTGGCTCGCTTAGCCGGTTTGGGCGGCGCTAGTGTTCGCAGCAGTGTGCGCAATTTGGTTGGCGCCATTGTTAAGTTGCAAAAATTGATGAAAATGCCGCAAACGCTGAGTCAGTGTCATTTGGAAACCATGTTCGACAGCAATATGCGGACTACGATTGCACAGTTGGCGTTAAAAGATAACTGTTTGCTAACGAATCCGCGACCAGCGGATGAAGATGATGTGCAGCGGGTTTTGCAGCAAATCATTTAGTGGAGGAATCTATGGACGACAAACAACGCATCATACAGGAATATGTGCCGGGCAAGCAGGTAACGTTGGCACATATTGTCGCCAGTCCCACAAAAGATTTGTATCGCAAACTAGGGCTTAACGAAGAAGGTTTTGACGCTATTGGCATCATGACCATTACGCCTAGCGAAGCAGCTATTATCGGCGCTGATGTGGCGGTCAAAGCCTCTGATGTTGCGTTGGGATTTATTGATCGCTTTAGCGGTTCGCTGGTGATAGTGGGTGACGTTAGTTCAGTAGAGGCGGCAGTTAGCGAAGTGCTTCGTGTCTTGGGCGAGTTATTGAATTTTTCGGTAACAGAGGTGACGCGCACATGAAGAAAGTTTTATTTATTGGGCGTTCCGGCAGCGGCAAGACAACGCTTTGTCAATATTTACATCACCAAAAATTAGCCTATCATAAAACACAAGCGGTACAGTTTTATGATCATGCCGTTGATACGCCGGGGGAATATTTAGAAAATCGCGGTCTCTATCGGGCGTTGATTACAACGGCTGCCGATTGTGACGTTATTGCCCTGCTATGTGATGCGACAGCGCCAGAAAGTCTGTTGCCGCCTAATTTTGGGCAAGTTTTCAATAAACCCATCATTGGTATTGTTACCAAAAGCGTCTTAGCTGATGAAAAAGCTATTGAAAAAGCCAAAGACAGTCTTTGGGCAAGCGGCGCAGACAAAATTTTCGTGGTGGATACATTGGCAAGACAGGGTTTAGCGCCACTGGAAGAAGCGTTAGCTATAGAAAGTAGGTGAAAAATGGCAGAGCAATTATTAAGCGTTGGCATTGATGTGGGCACTAGTACGACGCAGCTGGTTTTTTCGCGTTTGCTTCTGGAAGATATGGCGTCAGCTTTTTCGGTGCCTCGCGTAGCTATTGCTGATAAAGAAGTGATTTATCGCAGCGATGTTTATTTTACGCCACTTCTAAGCGAGCGGGTAATTGATCATTTGGCGTTAAGAACGTTGATTGAAAAAGAATATGACCGAGCTGGTGTGCGGCCAGAAGCTGTTGATACCGGTGCTGTCATCATTACCGGCGAGACAGCTCGCAAAGAAAATGCAGCCGAAGTACTGAACGCTTTAAGTGGTTTGGCGGGTGATTTTGTTGTAGCTACAGCGGGGGCTGACTTAGAAGGGATTATTGCCGCTAAAGGCGCTGGCTTAGATCAGTTTACCAAAGAGCATGGCGTGACGGGCGTTAATGTTGATATTGGCGGCGGTACCAGTAATTTTGCTGTTTTTGCGCAAGGAGAAGTCATTGATACAGGATGTCTGGATATTGGTGGGCGTTTGCTCAAAATTGATAATGCCAGCGGACGCATTACTTATATTATGCCTAAAATTCGTCGGTTGATTGAAGCGCATGGACTAGCTATTGACGTTGGCGATGACGCCAGCGCAGAAAAATTGCTGCCGCTAGCGCAGCTGATGGCGGAAATGCTTTGTCGCAGCGTGGGACTACTGCCTGCCAATGAGGAAAGCCTTTATCTGGAGACCAATAAAGGATTGCGCCAAACAAAAGATATTACACATATCTCTTTTTCAGGCGGCGTTGCTGATTATATTTATATGGAACATACGACGGACGATTGGTTTCGCTATGGAGATATAGGCATTCTTTTGGCGCATGCTATCAAAGAATCGCCTCTATGTCGGGAATTTACGGTAATTAAAGGACGAGAAACTATCGGCGCTACTGTAGTCGGCGCTGGCAATCATACCGTTAATGTCAGTGGCAGCACCATTAGCTATTCTAGCGATTTGTTTCCGCTAAAGAATCTGCCCATCATTAAATTTGCAGCTGCTGAAGAAGATCGCTTAGCAGAGCTTTTGCCGGAAAAAATAGCTTATTATCCTGAACAAATAGCGGCTATTGGTCTGGGCGGTCGTGCTAGTCCTACTTTTCATGACGTTATCCGTTATGCCGAAGCTATTGAAGCGGGGCTGGCTGATTATCCGACAGCGCGCTATCCTGTCGTCATTGTCTTAAAAGAAGATATGGCTATGGTTTTAGGACAGACGCTTTTAAGCCGCAATCCCCATTGGCAGCTGGTTTGTTTGGACGGTGTTTTGGTGGAAAACGGCGACTATATCGATATTGGCAAACCGGTTTTTGACGGAACGATTTTGCCGGTGGTGATCAAAACCATCGTATTTAACCAATGAATAGACTTATTTAGTCAGCAATCAAGGAGGAATGAACAGTGATTTTGAAAACCAAATTGTTTGGTCATACGTATCAGTTTCAGTCGGTCAAAGAAGTCTTGGCGAAAGCCAACGAAGAAAAATCCGGCGACCGTTTAGCGGGCATAGCGGCAGAAAATGCGGAGGAGCGGGTTGCTGCCAAAGTCGTTTTAGCGAATATGACGTTGGCTGATTTGCGCAACAATCCAGTAGTGCCATATGAAAACGATGAAGTTACCCGTATTATTCAAGATGATGTGAATGAAAAAATTTATGATGAGATTAAAAACTGGACAGTTTCTGAACTGCGAGAATGGCTTTTGGCAGATGGTACCGATTCTCTGGCGATCAGACGCATTTCGCGAGGGCTGACATCAGAAATGATAGCGGCAGTTGCCAAACTGATGAGCAATATGGATCTTGTTTACGGTGCGAAAAAAATGGTGGTTACTGCTACTTGCAATACAACCATTGGCTTACCGGGCACTTTATCGGCTCGTTTGCAGCCCAATCATCCTACTGATGATCCCGACGGCATTATGGCGTCTTTGCTGGAAGGGCTGACCTACGGTATTGGTGACGCCGTATTGGGGCTTAATCCCGTCGACGATTCAGTGGAAAGCGTCATGCGCATCTTGAAACGGTTTGACGAAATCAAACGCAAATGGGAGATTCCAACGCAGATTTGCGTTTTGGCACACGTTACAACCCAGATGGAAGCGGTGCGGCGGGGAGCGCCGACGGATTTGATCTTTCAATCTATCGCCGGCTCCCAAAAAGGAAACGAAGCGTTTGGCTTTAACGGTCAAACTATTGAGGAAGCGCGAGCGCTGATGTTAAAAGAAGGAACGTCCATCGGTCCTAATGTCTTGTATTTTGAAACCGGTCAAGGCTCGGAATTATCTTCCGAAGCTCATCATGGCGCTGATCAAGTAACAATGGAAGCGCGCTGTTACGGTTTTGCTAAGCATTATCAGCCTTTTTTGGTCAATACGGTGGTGGGTTTTATCGGACCAGAATATTTGTATGACGCGAAACAAGTTATTCGCGCCGGTCTGGAAGATCATTTTATGGGTAAGCTAAGCGGTTTGCCCATGGGCTGCGATGCTTGCTACACCAATCATATGAAAGCTGATCAAAACGATATTGAGGATTTAGCGGTACTATTGACAGCAGCGGGCTGTACTTATTTTATGGGTATTCCGCATGGCGACGATGTCATGCTCAATTATCAAACCACTGGTTATCAGGAAACAGCAGCGCTTAGAGAAATGTTTGGTTTGACAGCAATAGCGCCTTTTCAAGCGTGGCTGGAACGCATGGGTTTTGTGGAAAACGGACGATTAAGCGCCAAAGCCGGCGATGCTTCTTCATTACTTTAAAAGGAGGTTGGTAAAATGGACGAACAGCAACTGAAAAATTTGGTAGAAAAAATGATTCATCAAATGTTGGAGCAAAAAGACGGCTCTTTATCTCAGCCCAAAACTATCATAGGCAGCTGTGCTCTCGATGAAGGCTGTCTTGACGATATTACGACTATTGATTTAAAACAACAGCTTTTGGTGGATAATCCCGTTAACGCGCAAGGCTATTTGGCGATGAAAGCCAAAACGCCGGCGCGCTTAGGCATTGGTCGAGCAGGCAGCCGTTATAAAACCATTACTGCCTTAAGGGTGCGGGCAGATCATGCCGCCGCTCAAGACTCAGTGTTTTCTGACGTCAGCGAAGAATTTGTTCAGCGCAATCATTTTGTGGCGGTGCAAACGCTTTGTGAGAATAAAGACGATTATTTGACACGCCCAGATAAAGGGCGGAAGTTTTCGCCAGAAACGGCGGAAACTATCAAAAAATGCTATCCTCGCGGGGTGAAGGTCATTGTAATGGTTGGTGATGGACTGTCTTCTGCCGCTATTGAGGCCAATGTGGAAGATTGTATTCCGGCTATTAAACAAGGGCTGAAATTAGAAGGCATTGAGCTGGGGGATATTCTTTTTGTCAAATATTGCCGCGTCGGCGCTATGGACGATGTTGGCGAAATGACCGATGCGGAAGTTATCTGTCTATTGGTGGGCGAGCGTCCGGGCTTAGTTACAGCGGAATCCATGTCCGCTTATCTGGCTTACAAGCCTCGTTTAGGCATTGCCGAAGCTAAGCGCAACGTTATCTCCAATATTCACAAAGGCGGTACTAACGCGGTAGAAGCTGGCGCTCACATTGCTAAACTTATCAGCCGTATGCTAAAAGAAAAAGCCAGCGGCGTTGATTTGAAATAACTTTTGGAAATGAGGTGTTTTGTTGTGAAAAATGATCATTTGCGTCCTCATGTTTTGGCGGTGCGTATTATTTCTAATGTCAGTCCCGAATTGGCGCAAAAATTGTCGCTCGGCGCTCATCATAAAAGTTTGGGGCTGATTACCGCTGATATGGACGATGTAACGTATACCGCTTTGGACGAAGCGACCAAAGCGTCAGAGGTTGAAGTCGTTTACGGCCGTTCGTTATATGCCGGCGCGGCCAATGCATCTACCAAATTAGCCGGCGAAGTCATTGGCATTATTGCCGGTCCCAGTCCTGCCGAAGTGCGCAGCGGGCTGGCGGCAGCTTTGAGTTTTATGGAGAATGGCGGTTATTTCGTCAGCGCCAATGATGACGACTCCATTGTTTATTATGCGCACTGTATTTCCCGTACTGGCAGTTATTTATCCAAGCAAGCGCATATTAGTGAAGGCGAGCCGCTGGCGTATCTTATTGCGCCGCCGTTAGAAGCTATCTACGGACTTGACGCCGCCATGAAAGCCGCTGATGTGAAATTGATGGAGTTTTTTGCCCCGCCTAGTGAAACTAATTTTGCTGGTGGACTCTTGACGGGTACTCAATCAGCTGTGCGTGCGGCTTGCGATGCTTTCGCGCAGGCGGTAGAAACCATAGCGGCATCGCCGAGAGAACTGTAGCCTATGGAACGATCATTGGGAATGGTGGAAGTCATTGGCTTTATTCCTGCCATAACTGCCGCTGACGGTGGTTTAAAGGCGGCTGATGTGACGCTGTGGCAAGTGATGAAAGCAGACGGCGGTATTGTGACAGTTTGCTTTAGTGGTGACGTCAGCGCGGTGCAGTCGGCAGTAGATGCCGCTGCTATGAGCGTTGATACTTTAGGCTGCGAGTTGCGAGCGGTTCACGTCATTGCCAGAATGCATGAACAAACAGCGCAAATGCTGCATGACTCGTTAAAACCGATAATACCCGCCAAGATAAGTCCGCAAAAAATTGAAACGGCAGCGGCTGATGAAGCAGAAGCAATTCCTTCTTTGACGAAAACTGCTGATAATCTGCCCGCTGTTACAGTTGTGCCGACGACTGTCGAGGAAACGACCAAATCGATGCCGCCAAAAAATCGTTCGCGGCGGCGAAAAAATACGACGGCGCAAGAAACTGATGCCGGATTGGAGGAGAATTGATGCAAACGTTGATTGATAAAGATTTACAATCATTACAGGAAGCGCGACAGCTTATTGCTAAAGCTAATGAAGCGCAGCAAGTGCTCAATCGTTTAGACCAACAGCAGATTGATGGCATTGTTAGCGCTATTGCTGAGGCTGGCGAACGTCACGCCGAGAAGTTAGCGCGCATGGCGAGCGAAGAAACCGGCTTTGGACGAGCCGCGGATAAAGTGCTCAAAAACCGTTTTGCCTCTCGTACGCTGTACGAAGCGCTTAAAAATCTCAAGACAGTAGGTATTTTGCGGGAAGATACAGCGGCAAAAGTTATCGAATTAGGCGTACCCGTAGGCGTAGTAGTCGGGTTGGTACCTTCCACCAATCCCACTTCAACCGTTTTGTTCAAAGCCATGATTTCGCTAAAAGCAGGCAACGCCATTATTTTTTCGCCTCATCCTAACGCCAAAAATTGTATTTTGGAAACAGTAGCGATTATTGACAAAGCGGCACAAGCGGCAGGCGCTCCCTGCGGTGCTATTAGTGCTCTGACGTTGCCGACTTTGGAAGCCACGCAGGAATTGATGAAAAATCGCGGAACAAAAATGATTTTGGCAACTGGCGGCGAAGCCATGGTACGGTCCGCTTACTCTTCCGGCAAACCGGCTATTGGTGTAGGACCGGGCAACGGACCGGCGTTTATTGACAAATCGGCTGATGTACCGCTGGCGGTGAAACGTATTCTGGCATCTAAAACTTTCGATAATGGCGTGATTTGTGCTTCAGAGCAATCCATTATCGTAGAAAAAGCCATGGAAGCCGAAGTAACTGCCGAATTGAAGCGGCAAGGCGCTCATTTTCTTGATGAAGATGAAAGCAAAAAATTGGCTAAGTTTATTTTGCGTGCCAACGGTACCATGAATCCGCAAATCGTAGGCAAATCGGTGGCTCATATTGTTATGCTGGCTGATTTAAAAGGCGTGCCGGATAATGCGCGGGTACTAATCGCGAGAGAAAATCAAATTGGCGCCAAAATTCCTTATTCGCGGGAAAAATTAGCCCCTATTTTAGCCTTTTATGTGGAAGATACCGTTGATGATGTGTTGGAAAAATCGGTGGCGATTTTGACTCATGAAGGCAGTGGACATACTTTTTGTATGCATGCCAATGACGACGCGTTGGTAAAACGCTTTGCCCAGCGAATCCCCGCTTCGCGTATCATCGTTAATTCGCCAGCGGCTTTAGGTGGTATTGGCGCTACGACCAATCTTTTTCCGTCGATGACCTTAGGTTGCGGCGCGGTAGGTGGCAGCTCGTCATCTAATAATATCGGACCGTTGGATTTGATCAATATTAAGCGGGTAGCTTATGGGGTGAGAGAAGCAGAAGATCTTGGCGGCACGTCATCAAGCAGAGGCAATTTGCTGGACGAAACAATCGTTAATGATATTGTCAAAAAAATATTAGCGCAAATGATATAAAGCTGTTCTTTGCGCATACTAAAAGCGTAAAACACACAAGGAGGGAACAAGATGGCAAATACAAATTCTTTGGGCATGGTGGAAACGAAAGGGTTGGTCGGTGCTATAGAAGCCGCCGATGCTATGGTTAAAGCTGCCAATGTACAATTAGTTGGCAAAGAACAAGTCGGCGGTGGTTTGGTAACGGTTATGGTGCGGGGCGACGTAGGCGCGGTTAAAGCGGCTACTGATGCAGGAGCTGCCGCTGCTGAACGAGTGGGCGAATTGATCAGCGTTCATGTTATTCCACGTCCTCATCAAGAAGTTGACGTTATTCTGCCCAAAGGGAAATTAGGCGAATCATAATAAAGGGGGCATTAGCGTGGCTGTCATTACTGAAGAAGCTGTCCGCAAATTGACCGCAGACGGCGAGAAAACGCTGCATCTGGCGGCAGGCGATATCGTAACGCCCGCCGCCAGAGAATACATCCGCGAACAACATATCGCGCTGGCAGAAGCGACTGATTGTCCTAACGATCAAGTAGTGGGCGAATTTGAAACGATTTTCGGCGTTAAATTAGCCCAAAAGCCAGAATATATGACCCATCTGCGGGGAAATCTGCTGGTTTTTAAAGACCACCCCCGTATTGCTTTAAGGGGCAAAATTGATAGTTTGGAAGCCGCTATTATTTTATTGCAGCTAAAAGCCCAAGAAAAAGGCGATGATGAGCTCCTCAAAGATTTAGAGGAAATTATCTCTTTTATTCGTCAGCTTTTGCGCTGTGAAGTTTCTGGCGAAGCGGTGCCGGAATTTCAGTTATTAGGCTTAGATGCGCGCTCTTTGCGTGAGCAGTCCCACCATCCCAGTCAATATTTTGGCATACGCCATTTTTTGCCTAGCGTGCAGTACGGCGAAATCGTTGCGCAGTTGAACTATTTGCGGACGATGGCCAGAGAAGTTGAGTTGGCAGCTTTTAAAGCCTTTCAAGGAGCACACGGCGAAATGGTGCGCAGTGATATTATTCGAGCGTTCAACCGGCTGTCGTCGCTGTTTTGGATCATGATGTGCAAAGAACGGCAAAAGAACGAAGCCTAGAAAGGAGTGTTTGTTATGCCGGCAATTGATGAGATGACCCAAAAATTAGCCAGCGCCATTAAAGAGCAGCTTTTTATTGAAGTAGAAGCTTCTGGCAGACATATTCATCTGAATCGTTCAGCTATCGATCATCTTTTTGGCGTGGGCTATCAATTAAAGCCAGTGAAAGAATTGTCTCAGCCCGGTCAATACGTTTGCGAAGAACGGCTGACCATCTCTGGAGCGAAAGGTTCATTGGCGCGGGTAGTAGTTTTAGGTCCAGAACGACCCAATGTTCAAGTAGAAATTTCTATGACTGACGCCCTTTTACTGGGGATTGACGCTCCCATACGTCAGAGCGGGGATATCAAAAACAGCGCGTCTGTCACTATCAGCAGTGAAAAAGCAGAAATTACTATCAGCGAAGGTTTGATTATTGCCAGTCGTCATATTCATATGACGCCGGAAGATGCACATCATTATCAACTTAAAGACGGCGATTTGGTCAACGTCAAGGTTTTTGGCAAACGACCAGTAATTTTTCAGGATACTTTAGTGCGTGTCAGCGACCGTTTCCGTACAAGAATGCACATAGACTACGATGAGGCCAACGCTTGCGGTTTTACTAAAGGAACCTTTGGGCGTATTTTGCAGGAGTCGCTACGATGAAGGAAGCGGAATTAGTAGCGGAAGTTTTGGCAGAAGTGCAAAAGCGTTTGGCGTGTCCGACTCAAAAGCAACGCGTTGTTATTGGTGGCGCTTATTCAGGATACGTGCCTTTTTATGATGGAATATCGGCTGAAATGGCGCAAGAAGCGCTAATTGTTCAACTGCCCATAGGGTCTATGGCCAATTTGGCGCTGGGTGCGGCGCATACGCCGGAGGAAAGTTTCCTTTTGCAGATGCTTTTGACTGCCAAGCCGGTAAAATGGTTAAAAAGCGGTTTGCTTTACCAACAATATAGAGAAACCGCTGCCAAAACGTTATGGCAAAAATATTTCCTTTATGAGGACAATCTTCGTCAAGCTGGTATCATTTTTGTTGACGATACCGTAAAGCAGTTAAAAGCATCTATTGGCGAGCAAAAACGTTCCTTGATTACGGAAGCGGCGGCAAAAGAAATCATCAGTGCAGGGCTTAAAGAAATCCATTTGCCCCAAAAGACGCTGCTGACGCCTTTGGCTGCCGATTTGCTCAACAATTCGGCAGTAACCGTTGTGTGGGAGGGATAAGGTGCGATTAGGTGAAGTATGTGGCAAAGTATGGGCAACCAAAAAACTGAGTGCCTTAGAAGGCTGTCGTTTTGCGCTATTGAAATTGCTTGATGACGACGCTAAACTCAGTCAAGAATTGCTCATCGCTGTTGATCATATCGGCTCTGGCGTTGGCGATACGGTTTTAGTAGCGCAGTACGGCGCCGCTCGCGTGGCGCTGGGTGAAAATCTGCCTATAGATGCGGCCATTATCGGGATCGTTGATTCCATTGAAATGAACTGACTGATGACTGACTATTAAGGAGGGATGCTACATTGAGCATCAATGAAATAATCGTTTACTTGATGGCCGTTTTTGCTGTTTTGGGTGCTATAGACCGTATCATCGGCAACAAATTCGGTCTTGGTGAAAAATTTGAAGAAGGGATTATCGCGTTGGGCTCTTTGGGGTTGGCGATGATCGGTATTATCTGCTTAGCGCCGGTATTGGCGAAAATTTTAAACCCCGTTATTGTGCCCCTGTTCGGTTTTTTGGGCGCTGATCCGGCCATGTTTGCCGGTTCTATTTTAGCCAATGATATGGGCGGCGCGCCATTAGCTATGGAATTAGCCATTGATCCCGACGCCGGTTTATTTGGCGGGCTTATTGTTGGTGCTATGATGGGAGCGACGCTGGTTTTCAATATTCCGGTGGCTTTGGGAATTATTGACGATGAGGACAAACCGTATTTGGCAACGGGCATATTGGCAGGTATTATCACGATTCCGTTGGGAGCGCTGGCGGGTGGATTAGCGGCAGGGTTTGCGCCTATGATGGTACTGCGCAATTTGGTGCCTATTATTATTTTTGCTTTGATTATTGCGTTAGGGTTATTTAAATTTCGTGATGTTACGATTACTGCGTTTACGTATTTCGGCAAGTTGATCATCATCGTTATTACCATCGGTTTGGCGGCGGCTATCGTCGAAGCGTTGACCGGTTTTGTAGTCATTGGCGGTATGGCGCCTATTAGCGAAGGCTTTGAAGTAGTAGGCAATATTGCCATTGTTTTGGCAGGAGCTTTTCCGTTGGTTTATGTGATTACCAAAGTTTTTCAAAAGCCGTTGATGGGCTTAGGCAAACTTTTGGGCATGAACGATGTCGCTGCTGCCGGTATGGTGGCAACGCTGGCTAATAGTATTCCCATGTTTGAATTGATGAAAGATATGGACGTACGGGGCAAAATCATCAATGTAGCTTTTGCCGTATCTGCTGCTTTTGTCTTTGGCGATCATTTGGGTTTTACAGCCGGTTTTCAGGCAGATATGATTTTTCCTATGATTGTTGGTAAATTGGTTGGCGGTATTACAGCCGTTTTAGTGGCGCTATGGATTGCCAAAAGTACCATAGCAAAGGAGGGCTTATAATGAGCGAGGTTTTGAATCAAACCCAGTTGGAGGAATTGATCCGCGCCGTTTTAAACGAAAAATTATCCGCCGCTTCTTTGGCAGAATCCTCTTATAAACAACGAGCCAGTGGTGTGCTCAGCGTCAAAATTCCTGCGGTTTGTCTTCATGAAGCGGATAAACTTTCTACGGGTAATCCTAACGATCGGGTTTATACCAAAGATGTGCTGTCTTTAAACGAAAGTCCTCGTTTGGGCTTGGGTGTGATGGAAATGTACGATACGACTTTTAACTGGCATTTGGCTTATGATGAAGTAGATTATGTCATAGAAGGCGTTCTTTCTATCATCATTGACGGTAAAAAAATCACCGCTTCTGCTGGCGAATGTCTTTTCATTCCCAAAGACAGCGCTATTCAATTCAGCGTCGATGGATTTGCCCGCTTTATTTATGTGACCTATCCTGCCGATTGGCAAAAAGCGTAAAATCAGCAGAGAAAAACGCTGGTCAGACCAAGACGCATCGTCAAAACGATATATTAAACGCGTGGATTCGTTTATTGCGCAAGGGTGAAAACTATTTTATAATAGACGCATAAACAGAAATTATTTTAAATGGTGGATAAGAGAACAAGAAAGAATCACGATCAGGCAGTTGAGAAAAGGTAGAAGCCTGCGCGTTGCGGACAAAGTACGAGCGCAAAAATGTGTCAAAACAAACACAACTCTAATGAGCGTGAGGACTTCAACACGTTTTGTGCAAACAAAATGGTATTTCTCGACTGTCTGGAATCGTGCTGCAATGGTGATAAATATTACTGATGTGAACGAAAAAGAAATAATCTATCCCTTTTAAAACCACCAGTACAAAAAAGAACAATAGGATTCTTAACTGTTGAGCAGACCTTATTTATACTAATGGTATCACTCAAAAAACCGGCTGTTACTATCAAACGCTTTTGATAGTGCGAGCCGCAATGATGTGATCACTGTAAAAGCAAAGAAAATAAAAGAGGTGGCTTAATGGACAAAATATTATTCGGTGAAAGAATAAGGGAATATAGGAAACAAAAAGGACTGACGATTCATCAGTTAGCGGAAATGACGGATATTAGCGATGTATTCATGGGCGCTATTGAACGTGGACAGAAGCTGCCTAGTTTGGAAACTTTCCTACGTGTGGTCAACGCGTTGGATATATCGGCAGACGTTTTATTGCAGGAAGATGTCAGACATGGCACGCAATTTGCTGTGGACGAATTAACGCGGGCGATCCATTTATTGGACGACAAACAGCAGCGACTTGCTTGCAAAATCATGAATAGCGTAGTCGAAGCATTGAAGAAGAATTAAATGAACAACTGATTTCAGCATAAAATGAATAATCATCATTGCGGCAGATTAAGACATCGCTGGCTATTTTGAGCGATGTCTTTTTACGTAACGAAGCAACAGATATTGTATGAAACGTAGTATGGGGGAGAAAGTATTGAACATTGCAGTATGCGACAATGATGAACGCTTTATTATGAAAGTAAGACAAATTATAGCACAAAATTATCCGCTTACTTGTTTTCATTCTGCACAGGAATTGCTCGAAAGTTATCAAGCGGGCAAACGATTTGATTTATTGATCTTAAACGTTATTATTGGTCAGTCTTCGGGCATAACCATTGCTAAAATCATTAGGAAAATGGACAAGCAGGTAATGCTGGTTTTTATCGCTGATGATGAAACCTTGATCAATCAAACGTTGGAGGTAAAGCCGGAACGTTATTTACTGAAAGACAGCGATGATGATATATTGTGTCAAACAATTCGACGCTGTTACCGTCATTATCGTGACGAATGCCGTGCATTGATCTTTACGGTGCGCAATTCGCGCGGTGAAAAAGAACATCTTGCTTTGACGCTTGCCGAAATACTTTATTTTGAAAGCGCCAATCGTTTATTGATGATTTATACAAAAGCAGGACAGGTTTATGCTACGGAAGCAAAAATTTCTGCCTTGAGCGCACTTTTGCACGACAAAGGATTTTGCTCTTGTCATAGAAGTTATTTGGTCAATCTGGCGTATGTCCAAGCCGTTAGCGCAGGCGGCGTCACCATAAGAAGTTCGGCAGAGCAAGAACCTATTCTCTTGCCGCTGGCAAGAAGTAAAAAGGTACAAGTGCTTAATGATTTTATCGCCTATAAAACTAATGAGCCTTGCTGAACATAAAAGTTAGCGTTGACTTAAGCAGTTTTTTTAACGATAACAGCCAAAAATTGCTGTTTGCTCACAAAATCGCACCATTTATCCAAAAACTATTGCCAAAAAGCGGCAACTGCGTTATGCTGGATATGGGCAATGCTGACAGTAGCGTCAAACAGCTTTGTTTTGTCTCATACAGGATAAAACCGTTCAGCTTTGTTTTTCTTATCATAAGGTCATGAAAATAGAAAGCTATATCGAGCTTGGTTTAACGCAATAATATTTGCCGAGCATTTCGGAAAAACAATCCGCCAAACTGATCGGTGCGCTATTGACGCTCAAAGGGACGTTCTTTTTCCTGTTGATTTCAAGCGTCCTACCGCCAAAAGTCGGCATTGCCTTAACTTTTTTAGCTTTTGATGATATCGATGCCTCAATAAAACTGTACAATACAAAAGAGCCAACCCTTTATTTTTATTGAAAGCGTCGGCTCTTTTGTTGTGGGATTTTTTTTTGCACTTTATCAAAACGTTCCGCTCTATATATGGGCAAATATGCGCCTAGTGTTCTTAAGTGCTGGAACGCTTATTCGCTAAATTTTAAAAAACGACCGTCAATCCTTCTTGCCAAAAAATGGATGGCGTGTTTTTGGAGAATAATATTTGCAAAACATCACCAAACCAGTTATAATACTATCAAAAAGTTTTAGATCAATGTTTTTTAGACAGCGACATAACGCTGATTTTCAGCATAATAGAAAAGGTTGATGAGTCTATGCAAGCGGCGATTATCACAGACCAAAAACAAACAGCAAAAGCGATTGATCTCATTTGTCACGAAGCCGGAGTAGTTAGAAATAGTCGAATTTTTGAAGACCTCAATTTGGGGTTGATTTTTATGATCAATAATCAGCCAGATATTGTTTTTTTGGATCTTGATCTATTTGAAGCTGTTGACGCTAACGTCATCAAGTTGCTTCAGCATCATTTCCAAGAATCCCAACTGGTGGTGATAGCCGATTCTCAACAGTATGCTTTAGCGGCTTGTTGTAGCGGTGCTATCAGCTATCTTTTAAAACCTATACAATCTGAAGAAGTAGAGAAAGCTTTGCTTAAAGCCGTCAAGCGTTGCCGCAAAGAAGTTTTTATTAGGACTTTCGGTCATTTTGATGTTTATATTGAAAACGAATTGGTTCATTTTCGTAATTTGAAGGCTAAAGAGCTACTGGCGATTTTAGTAGACAGCAGAGGTACTGTTTCCATGGAAACAGCTGTCAATATTCTGTGGGAAACCAGAATCTATGATGAAAAAGTCAAGCAGCTTTATCGCAAAGCCGTTTCTTATTTGAATAATTTGTTCAAAGCCTATGACGTTACTTTTTTTGTTGCCAATCGTGGCAGCTGTCACATCAAAACCAATGAAATCACCTGTGATTTTTATCAATTTTTGGAAGGCAGCGAGCAAGCTGTCGCTGATTATCATGGTCAGTATATGTTTCAGTACGCTTGGGCAGAAGAAACTCATGCTCAAATCGAAAAACGCGTGCGTTCTTGGGAAATGCTCAAAAAGATTAGAAAACGACAACTGAATGAAACCGGCGAAGTATAAAACGGCGTTTTTACGCCGCTTTTTTTATGAAAAAATCTCCGTTGAGGTAAATTTTCTATAGAAATGGTCGAAATAATATACAGCTTGAAAAATGTGTAAAAATAAAGAAAGCGAGTGAATATAATGTCAAGTAGGAAAAAATTAACCGCGCTCTTGGTTATGATTGCTATGCTCTTGCCTGCTATGCCAGCAATTGCTGATCCGACGGCAACGCCGCCGCCATTAACAGGGATTGCCGTTGATACGCAGGAGTTGAATTTGCTTGCAGGCGATAGTCAAGTCGTGACAGTATCGCCAATTCCGGCAGATGCAGAAATTGAGACTGTAGACTGGGATATTGACGATGAGGATATAGCAGAACTTGATTTGGATACGCCTGAAGGAATAAAAGGAACCGTTACCGTTGTTGATAAACCAGAGAATAATGGGAAAACGACAACTATTACTTTGCAGGCAAAAGATGCAGCTAATCAGAATGTTAGCACGCCAGTAACAGTCAAGGTAAATGTCAAAGACATTACCAGCATAACGCCTAATCAAGCACGATATGTGCTGAAACCCGGTGAAGAAATTAGCGGCGTCGGCGTAAAATTAGCGCCGGAAGGCATTAAGGCAAATATTGAATGGGAAGAGAACGGCGCAGCTTCTATAGAGTTTGATGAGAATATAGGTAAAGTCAGCGTTAAAGATGATGCCAAAGACGGCGATCTAATGATCTTGACTGCAAAAGTCGATTCGGCACACACTCAAAATACAGCGTTACAGCCTGTTACAATAGAAATTTTGGTTAGCCAAATTATTGACAAAATCGTACTCAAAGATAGCGGTAAAGAGTTGAAAATCGGAGAGAAATTTAATGTTGAGATTGCTACGCCATCTTATTCGTTGACTGCTGATGATGTGGAATGGGAGAGCAGCAATAAAGAAGTAGCGATCGTTGATGCAAACGGTATCGTTACCGCTGTAGGTAGTGGTAAAGCCATTATTACGGTCAGAGCCAAAAAACCTTATGATGGTATGGATCGATACGCCGAAGCTTCTATCCAAATTACCGTTGCTGGAGAAGTAACCAATGACGCCATTACTGTAGACACCGATGTGATTTACGTCACGGATCTCAATCAACAAGTGCAGACGGTAACAGCAACGATAAAACCGGTAGCTTCAAAGGAAGTGCCTTTCACTGTTACCGGCGATAATGCCAACTGTATTGATGTCGCTTTGGTTGAAACTGATCCCGATAACCCAATACCAGTATCGGGTAAAATTAAATTTGATTCTAAAGGGAAAGCTGTTTTAAAAATTAGTATTGATCCCAAAAGAGGCAATCTTTCTGATGGCAAGTTAATTGGGACTATTACTATCGGCGGCGAAGGCTGCACGCCAGCCACTATTCAGGTATATTATCGTAAGAACCAAATGATTATTACCAATATTACACCAGAGCACAAGAAAGTTACGCTGAATCTTTATAATTATTATGATGATAAAGATTTGACTAAGCCTAACGGCAAAACTTATCAACCGATAGTAGCTTTCACTCCATCAGATGCTACAGACAGAAATTTGATTTGGGAAGTACAAGAGCAAAAAGACCCGCAGGGAAATGATGTTACTAATGTTCTTGAAATCGACAGAAATAACGGTGCTGTTACGCCAAAAAATCCCGGTACAGCCGTTGTTCGAGTGCGTGCCGCATCTTCTTACGGAAAAGATGATAATGGTAAAGATATTTACGCCGAAGCCTTTATAACCTTTAACGTTTATGCCAAATTGGATTCAACTGGCAATACTGATGAAATCCTTGATGTTTGGCAAAATCAAAATGGGCAGCCGTTGGTACCTGCTGCAAATCCAGATAAATCCTATCCTAACGAAAATGCCGCTCTGCCCATTACTATTAAGGGCAAGCACATTTTGCAAATGCAGCTGAATGATCCAGATGCTGCTGACAACGAAAACTGGATCTGGAGCAGCAGCAAAACCACTGCGCTTAAGATTTTAACCGCAGAACAAGATGATCCAGCTAATAATGTCAAAAAAGGCGATTATATAGACGCAGACGGTAACAAGCTGCCCAATGGCACCATTTGGCTGGTATCCGATAAACCCGGCAAAGGGGAAATCACTGTCAGAGGCGAATACAGCAGCCAAAAACGCACTTTCTATTTTGAAGTCGAAGAAGTCGTTATGACCGATTTTTCTTTGGTTTATCTTGATGGCAAGACAAATACATGGGAACCTATTACTGGCGCAGATAGTGAAGAAATTACTAAACTGCCAGTCAGCAATGAGCCGTCGCCAGTTACTGCAATAGGGGAATTAGGCGATGTTGCTAAAGGCCGTAAAATAGAGTTAGATGTTAAAAGTAAGATACCTGAAGCGACAGATCAAAAAGTTCGCTGGTATAGTAGCAATACTAAAGTGGCCACCGTAAGCAGCAAAGGCGTGGTTACCGTCAAAAGCGATGTGGGCTCGGCAGTCATTACCGCCGTTATTTCTTATAAAGAAACAAAGCAAGTCGGAAATGACAAAGTAGAAGAAACTAAAATTTATGCCGCTGCCGTAAAAATAGATGCTATTCCGGTTAAGGAAATTAACGATCTAACGGTTTATGAATTAAATGAATCTGGCAATCGGATATCAACTATTATTAGTACCAATCCAACCGGTCAGGGTGGTAAAATAGAATTTGTAAATGTTTATACCAGCGGTCAAGACACCGCGTCGGAAAATCCCTTAACATTAAAATTAGGTGAAAGTCGTTCGTTTGAAGTAGTAGGCGCTATTCATGATTTGAACCGTGCTTCGGCAGTCAAATGGAAAGCCCATCTTTCTGGTTATGTCACCGTCAAACAAACAGTGAAAGACGGTAGAACCATTTTGACCCTCAAAGCCAGCACATCAGGTAAAAAAGCTGGCGGTACCGTTCGTGTCGTCGCAACCAATGTTGGTAACTATCAAAATGATGAGGATACAACAGAGTATTTCAATTATCCAGAGATTTATGTTAAGCTGGAAGCAGAACCACCAGAAGAAATTTCGATTATTAACGTGCCGAAATTGCTGGAAGTTGGTCAGGAAGAACAATTGGAAATCAAAACAAAACCCAGCAATCGCGATAAAACCGTAATATGGAGCATTTTAGGCGGAAATAATGATATCGCAAAAATCGATCCCAATACGGGTGTTATTCGTGGTTTGAAGCAAGGGGTTGTTACAGTAGTAGCAACAACCAAAGATCCTAACGGAAATACAATTACCGCTGAAGCCGAGGTACAAGTAGGCTACAAAGCTACCGGCATGAAGCTGAACGCTACCAGCATTACCTTGACCGGTACTGAACAATTCCTTTTGCAGGTTTCCGCCCAGCCCTATGCTTTGCTGGAAGGGCAGAATATTTATTTCAAAGTACGAGATGAAGAAATTGCTCAAGCAGTTGTTAAAGATCCCCAAAAACCCAATGAAGCTGTTGTTTCGTTGTACATTCCGGGCAATCCGCAACCAAAAGAATCAACAACTATCGACGTTTACGTTGGCGGCTACGAAGATCCCAACGATCCGACGAAAATTATCGGCTATCAACGCAAATTAACTTGTCGTGTCAAAGTCGGCGATACACTTGCGCCAACCTATACGGAACTGGAAGATAAATTATCACAGGTTGAAATTACCGTTAAACCAACCGACGTCACTATCGAAGTAGGCAAAAGCAAAAAAATCACGACTACCATTAAAGGATTGTCAGATGCTGAAAAGAAAAGAATCATTGCCAAATGGGTGCCTATAGACGATACCACACAAACGTCTAGCGCAGTAGTTGATGTTGACGATTTAGGGGTAATAACGGTCAAAAATAATCCTGCTGGTGATTCTGCACAAGTGCAGGCAGAATTTTATTATGTTGATACTGATGGGCAAGAATATCCCATAGGACCGGCTGCTAAGGAAGGGAAAACGATTATTTCAGAGGTAGTGAAAGTTACCGTCAAACCAGTACTTTCTGCTGGCATTACAAAAGAAAACGGTACTGTACTTGCTGAACCATCATTGGCTCCAGAACTTACCATTCGTAAAAGTGATCTGCCGATAACTATTACTGTCCAAAGCATACCAGCAGCAAAGGATTTAGAAGTTGCTCCAAGCTACAATACAGCGTTTGGCAAATATTTAAAAGCAGAGGAGAGAAAACAAAGCGATGATAAAACAGCAGTCACTATGGATATTGAAGCACAAAATGTTACTTTCAAGAAAACAAAAGCTACTGTTACTTTTACTGAGCCAACGACAAAGGCAAAGGTTGTCATTACGTTAAATATTCTTCCTTAAGCAAAACCTTTATCATATGGCGTGCTTTCTTGCAAGGCACGCCATATATTACATATTGCGATATTCAATTGATGAAAGGAGAACATCATGAGCAAAACAAAAAAGAAAAATTGCGCTGTCTTGGTCTTAATCGCCTTTTTGCTGACCTTGATGCCGATGCCAGTTATGGCAGCCGACGGCGATAATAGCGGAAGTGGTGGATCGACAACAACGCCGATGAGTATTGAGTGGATAAATCAAGGTGTGTTTAGTAGTAAGAACTATGAGGTAGATGACCAAATTGAATTGAATTTTACAGTCAAAGATGTTCCTAATAAAGGTGCGACTATCAATTTTGGATTTTCTGACTGCAAAGATTTTTTGATTCCTCAGTCATATGTTGCAGGCAGTAAAATAACGAATCCCAAGAAAGATGCGCCTTATGATACGTCGGTAAAACTTGATGGCGGCGTTGCAACGGTTAATATAACAGCTAAACTTAAGGTAGGAACAAAAGCGGGAACTTATGGCGGCACTTTCACTTTTGGCAATGAATCGGGCGCAGCGAATATGACCGTCCTGCCAGGGATTATCGACGCGACCAAAGGGCATTCCATCACTAATGTTACTTATTTGCCGCAGGAAGCTGATCAGAAACCTTCTGCTGCGATCAATATTGAATTGAGAGATAAATACAACAATCTGAGTACCAATTTAGGCACTGGCAATAAATTGTTTATCTGGAGCAATCCTTCGGGCGCTAAAATCGTAGATGCTAACGGCAACTCTGTTGGTAATGGTTATACGCCGACGAGCAGCGCTATTTATTTTAATATTAGCGGCGATGACATTTATGAAATTTATTGGGGTGTGGGGACTGGTGTGAACGCTTGTGTTTCCAAAGCACCGAAACAAACGGTTGATTTCCGTACCCTTGGTTTAAATATACGCGGCGATTTGACGACGCATGTAACCAATAAAAATCCCGGCACCATTAGCGTGCGCTTGAATGGCGGATCAGGTAAAAACTATTATTTGCGCTTACCTGAAGGTTTTCGCGTTATAGGTGACGAGCTCATACCGATTAGCAGTGATAACGATGATGGCTCTACATTTACAAAAGATGAAAGGGTAGTCCAAATCAAAGACGGCGAAAATTTAGAGCTTCGAGTTGTTCGTGTGCCTGGTGAAAAAGAAGAAAGATATCAAGAAAAAACGGGTGAAATAACAGCGGAAAGCGAAAAACTTAAATTCAAATTGTATACCATGGACAAACAAGAAATTCAATTTGTGAGCAAAGACTGCGATATTACCGTTAAGGCAGAGGATATCAGCGCCATGCTCAAGATTGCTAATGCTGGCAAATTTCGTTATTCTTTAGATGATCCCATACAAGATGTGGATAAATATCTGCATTTAACATTTCCTAATTGGCTCAATCCTTACGATGCTGGTTATCGGATCGAAGTAACTACCAGTGGCTCAAGTATTATCATCGACAAGCCGAATGATATATTTATTGCAGATGGTTTCAGCAAAACGGACGGCGTTAAAGTACAGCCTTTAATTGTTACCGATCCTTCTGTTGATGCGGCAGGCAAGAAAAGGGAAAATATTAAAGTTTATGTAAAAATTTATACGATGGGCGCTAGCGGCGGCTTATTCGCCACAGGAACGCTTGATTTGGTGCATAGCATGACTGATACGATGCTCAAAATTACCGATGTCACCATTGGCACGCCTTCTAAAGTAGAGGAAGTTATTCGTAATGGTCAGATATATAACAAAACTACCGTTCGCGTCAAAGTACCCGATGAACCGCTTAACGGCAATGGGTTATTCGTCTGGATTGAAGATATTTCCGAAGATGCTGCTATCTCTACCATCAAAGAATACTTTGATGTGGACGTCAGCGACAACAGATTAAAATCGACGAATTCTTATGTCGGTCCCGGTACAGCTGTTACCGGTAGTTCTAACGTTTTTGAAATTACGCCCGTAGGCGGCAGAGATGATTTTCTGGGTGTTAGAGAATTTGATTTAGTGATTTATTCGCAGAAACCGGGAAAATTTAAAGTTCATATGGCTATCGCTGAACAAGCCAAAGACGTCGGCAGTGTTGAGTCCATTACTGGCGGTGATGAATTTGAATTTATTGAACCAGATAATAAAGCGTCGATTACGTTAGAGAATGTCGGCACTATTTGGGGAGGACCTTCCAGTCAAAATGCTGGTAAGTTTAAATATACCTTAGAAAATACCACATGGAAACAAGGCGATACGATAATTCTTATGCCGCCGGCAAGTTATCGACAAAATACCTCGGACGTTACCAGTTCTCAAGCGCTGCATATTAGATTGGGCGAACCGTCCAAAGGCAAGAATATTTTTAAAGGCGAAGTGATTTTGCCTTATGCGCCGATACTTTCTGATGGCGATATTGGATTTGATGATTTAAAACAATGGCAGATGTACAAAGATAATAAATTAGTCGATGTCAAATTTGCCGGCGGATTAACGATCACCAAACGTCGTGATGCTGGCGATGTACTGGTTGACATTGTAACCGGCAGTGGCTTTAATGGCACAAACGCCAAAGTTTTAGTCGATACAGAAGCTAAAGCGACCATTACTTTACAAGACCAAAAAAGCAGAGACGGCGAAAAATTAAAAGGCAAAGCTTTGCTTGTCTGGTTGTCTGATGATAAAGGCAAAATTGTCAGCACCAAAGACAAACCTTATTTGACTATTGACGATAAAAAGTTTGATGTCGCAGGCGAAGGCAAAGGCGACGTTTACAAAAACGGTCAGTTAGTTGTTACTTGGAAAGATAGCGATATTACCAGCGCTAATTTGTCGATTCCGTTGAAGGTTGATAAATTTACTGATGCTGACGTTAGCAAAGTTTATCAGATTCATGTGGAATTAGTCACCGTTGACGACCAAGGGCAGCTGATAGCCATTAGCGATTATAAAGCGGACAGTATGAAATCTTTTACCGTTGTTAAAACGCTGAACGAAACCGAGTGGTCCTTTAATGTCAAAGTGAATAATACACAGTTGCAAGGCAGTAGTTCTGGCGTATTTAGAAGTGAAGAATTAGCGCTTAATACGCGTTTGGAAATAGAAGCGCAGTTACTTGATGAAAATGGCAATGTTTTAGCTAATCAAGAAGTCACGGCTTCGGTTAATGATAATTCGCTGAAATTATCGGCAGAAAAAGCCACTACTGACGCTAACGGCAAGGTGATTTTTACTGGCACGCCAACGACGCAGGATGATTTTGACTATATTATCACGCTTTCTGCTAGTGAAAACAACGACAAGAAAGCTACGGCTTCTGTGGTGATTCCGATTCGTAAAGATCCTAATAATAGTAGTAGCAGTGGCGATTATAGTAATTTGGATCTGATGGTCAGAGGTATGACTGATACAGTTGCCAGAGGAAAAACTGCCAGTATTTATCTGGAAGCCTACGACAAGGACGATAAATTGGTTAAAGTGACTTCTGATGAAGTCGCTAGAAAAATTATCAGTCGCGTGCGCTTGATGGACGTTCCTTCCAGTAGTGACTTAAACCGCGATCATGTTTATTTCAAGCGTTCGGGTGATGGTATAGTTGTTTACTTTACACCTGATGTTTCTGGTGTTTATGAAGTGCGTATTGAAGGATCTGGCAACGATCCCAGCGTTTTGACGCGGGATATTACCGCTATCAGACAAGGCGATATTGTTCGTATGGAACTTGAATATGATGAAACGACGTTGGGAATTGGCGAACGGTCGCATCCCGCCAGAATTTACACTTATGACAGTGACGGTAATAGGGCGCAGCGTTCATTATTGGATACTCGGCTGGAAATTACCTCTTCCGGCTCGGCAGTAGAAAATTTATCGCCTATGGGCGTGGTGACTGTTCGTAACAATAGCCGTTATGTAGGCAACACTATTCGCGTGATGGTTGTCGACGAACGCAACAATTTATCTGCTGAATGGATATTTAACGTCGATGAACGGTCGTCGACCAATTCTGATCGGGAAGAAGAAAATAATATCAAGGACATTGTGCTGTGGGATAATTATGGCGGTGTGGGCATGACTAATCGCATTCAGTTTTATTTGACTGATGGCAGTGGTTTTCGAGCTATTTTGGAGCCGGGACAACTGACCACTGGCAACGCTTCCGCCAAAGTCACCATTGCCAGCAAACCAGCTGGGGCTACTGTAACAGCTAGTTTATATAATAACGGTAGAACATTAGAAGAAGATGGTTATGGTTATTTAGATATTTATTCCAGCAAGGAAGGAACTGTACGTTTGAATCTCAGTTTTAGAGTATATAACCCTGATGACAGCACCAGTAATTGGAAACGATATGATTATTACAATAAAACCGTAGAAGTTTATTTGACGAAAAACATTACTTCATCGAATATTGGCATTGATTGGGGTGCCAATAATAACAATTCGAGTAAATCATCAGCGTATAAACAAAATAAATATGATATCAGTGTAGCGATGTTTGTTGGATCACCAGTTTATACCGTCAATATGATGCAGCGGGAAATGGATACAACGCCGTATATTGACAACGGACGTACTTATGTGCCAATTCGTGCGCTGAGCGACGGTTTGGGCGCCTTAGTTAATTACGATGATAAAACACAAAAAATTTCTATTGTGTACGGTGCTGAACGGGTGGAAATGACAGTCGGCTCCAATGTAGTAACCACCACGAAACGCGGTAGTTATCATACTGATGTAGCGCCAGTTATACAAGACGGACGGACCATGATTCCGTTAAGAACGGCAGCGGAAGCATTAGGTTGTGATGTAGAAGCCGTAACTAACCAATATGGTAGTACGTTAGGTGCCATATTCTCTAAGTAGCGATAAAGGAGCGCTGAAGATTTATGTGGAAAAAAAGAATCGTTTTTTTGATTCTGCTTTGCTTTAGCTTTGCCCTTCTGCCGGTTATGCCGGCAGAAGCGGCGACTATCGTAACAGAAATGGAAGACTGGTATTTTACTGATGCGGCTGGTAATCTTACTGAAGACGTCGGCAAGGCGTGGAATTTGGTTATTGAGTTTGGAACAACTTCCGAACGGGAAAAGCCAAAAGTTATTTTGGATAAACGTATAGTGCCCAAAGCACTGAGTGCGCAGCCTGATAAAGATAAAATTGACCAGATTGTTAATGGGACAGTTACTTTAAAGGCAGGCTTATCGGAAGATGACAGACGTGTTGTTATTGCTTTTGAAACGGTTTTGACTGAGGCTGGCGATTATCAGATGCCAGTTCGTATCAATAATAAAAGCATCAATCCCAAATCGAAAGAATACTTAACCCTTAATCCGGGACCAGCGGTTATTATCAATACCGCTGAAGCAACTAATGAATCGCCTCATACAGAGTTTATGATTGATATTGATAAGCCAAAAGAATATGATACTGGTGGCACGGAAAAAGGCTATCGTTATAAAGCGACCGTGACTTTGCAACTAAGGGACCAATATGATAATCCAACCAGACGGATTCCAGACGGGTATAATCTGATTATGAAATTTACCCCAAGAGATGGGAAGCTGTTTAGAGATTATGATTTAACGGAGATCAATGACCGGAAAATCATTGAAGACGAAAGTTATTTTGTTATTGATCCCAATATTATTCCAGATGCAAAGCATTCTTTAGGGCAATTAACATTTGACGTTGAAGTTGACGAAGGATATAAGTCTTTTTATGTGCCTAGTGTATCAGCTGCATTATCTCGTTCAGAAACATCTGCGACAGAGCCGCGCTATACGCTAAAAGCCGATATTGGCTTTATTCCGGAAAATCGCAATACTGGCGGAACGCTTTTGGCGTATCAAAATATTCGTGTAGGTTTTAATGATAATTACTTTACTGTGACCATAGACGGAATTTATCCGGCAGCAGGGAAAAAATTTAAACTGACTTTCCCTAGCGGCTACAAAGTAGAAAGTACCGGAAAAAACTATATGTTTTTCGATTATGACGATATAGGCAAAACTATTATGGTTAAAATGTCATCAATTCCAAAAAAACCAGATCCTGATTTTAACTTTGATGAAAAAAGTTTGACCGTTTATCCGGCTTCTAAGGATGAAAACGATCAACTGACGTATGATGTCGCTAATAAAGATTTGGGCATTGTTGCCTCGGGTTTGGCTAATAGCGCTAAAACTAAAATGACATTAGGCAAAGTGAAAAAAGCACCTGCTAATGATCGCGATATTATTGCGGCAGTGATTCAGTTGAATGATATTAACGGCAACTATACTTCTGATTTAGCAGATGACTATCATGTTTATATTTGGGCGGAACGGGACGGTAAAGTATCGCCTACGGAAACCATCGTGCAAACTGATGATAGCGAAATCACCATTGAACCCAGTAAAGACGTTGACGTTGATAACGGTGTCGAAGGCGTATATGAAGTAACAGGTTTCTTTGATGAATCACAAAAAGGGGAAATTCCTTTTGGTGTGCGTTCTTCTTTAGACGGAAGCGCCGTTATTAAAGCGGCTTTAGCGCCTAATGCTTATACAGCTGTATTATATCGGACGAAAGAGGAAGGCTTGGTCAGCAATGAATTAAAAGTTTCTTTTGATCCATATGCTGAAGGCGAATTATGGCGCTTTAGCGATGTGAAAGTAAGCAGTATCAAAACCAATGAACTGTCACAAAATAATGAGCATTACCAAGTGCTTAAAACCAAAAAATCCAATGGCAGCGACAAATTTTCCATTACCGCTCTCTTACACGCGCCGGATAATCCTAATGTAAAATTAAGTAACGAAGAAGTTATTTTGAGTTGTAGCGATAAAAATGTCACTATTTCTGATAAAAACGGTCAGTCCAAAGATGGCAAATTAGCGATTACGACTGATGGCAGCGGTAAAATCAAATTTGATGTTACGGCTATCAATGACGGTACCTATACTGTAGAAGTTCGTGCTACTAATGGTTCATCAGCTTATTTTGACATTAAATTACCCTATGATGCGACCGGCGGTACCATTATTGATGATACTACCAGCAATCCAGACAGCTTGGAAGCACGCTTGAAAAATGTTTCCAAAATTTTGATTGACCAACAATCTTCTACGCTGTTGGCGGTAGGTGATACGCTGTATGTGCGTTTCCGTTTATATGATAGTAAAGGAAGAGAAATACAAATCAAAGATGATGACGAAGCCTATAAGGCAGTTAAAGTTATTGATCTGACGGTACCGCAAGGATCAGAATTGCGTAGCGGCAAAGACAAAGATGTGAGCATTGAAGAAAGCGACGGCGGAATTTTGCTGGAAGTTGATGCTGATAAATTGGGCAAATATTCGCTGGGTATGACCATCACAACAGGTAAATCTGCTAAAGCCAGCTTTACGGTTGATCAAACGAAGCGTATTGTTGGTTTGCGTTTGGAATACCAGCAACTGGGCTTGGATTTAGGAGAATCGTCTAGCGTAGGGCAACTGGTGTTTATTGATGATGACGGTAAAGAAACTGTTGCTAAAATTCCAGTAAATGGCATTGAGCTATCGGCTTCTGGTAAACCATTATATTCTTTCGATCCGCAAACAGGCGTTGTCAGAGCGCGCAAAGAAGATGACAGCAGTGGATCGGTCATTACCGTTCGTGCGGTGGATAGAGCGCATAACCTAGAAGCCAGCTATCGCTTTGTCGTCGGACACGATATTTTGCCGCTAGAATTTTCTAATACGTCGGGCTATGTGCATCAAACAATCAATATGACTGCCAAAGTTACTGATGAATTTAATCGTAGTTTGCCGCTAGGTGCGTTGGATCCCAAACGTGGCGCACAAATGGTGGTGACGGTTTTATCAAAACCCAAAAATGCCACGATTCGGACGGAATTGGAAGATAACGGTAGTTCCTTTTCACAAAACGGTATGAATGTTCTCAAGGTTCGTTCTGACCGTATTGGACCAGTACGAATTCGGGTAGATATTCGAGCCGTAGACCCTAATTATAGTACTAAATATCCTATTTATACTTATTTGTCTGGCGTTGTCGATGTCAATTTTAATTATCCGGGGATTTTGGATAGTAAGCCTTTCTTTGAAGGTTATTCAGCCGGTAATGCAACGCTGATGTATATTGGTTCCAATACTTATGTTCATCAAGGACAAATTGCTTATATGGATGCACCGCCATTTATTCTCAATGACCGGACGTTTGTGCCAGTGAGAACGTTGGGCGATTCACTGAACGCTTCAACGTACTATAATGACAGCGATCAATCCATTCAGATTTATTCAGGCAATAACTCGATTCAGATGCGTATCGGATCGCCGGTGATTAGCACCAGTCAAAATGGTATCATTCATTCCGATGTGGTACCATTTATTCAAGACGGTCGCACCTATTTGCCGTTGCGTGTCGTCGCAGAAATTTTCGGTTGTAAAATTGATCCGATTTATGATGAGGACGCTGTTATTGGTGTAATTTTTGCTAATGAATAGCGATAAAATAAAAAAACGCTGTGTACTGAGCAATCAGTATACAGCGTTTTTTGTTGCGTCTGAAAATCTTGAGTCAAAAATATCAATTTTCGCAATAGTTTTCTCTCCAAAAGTTGGTCAAAAAATATTTAAAAATTTTTTATCGAGCTGATTTCTATAGCAAAAACTGTAAAAATCTAGGAGATTTTAGCAATTTTTAAAGCGTTTTTGCAGCAATGCTGACAATTATAAAAACGGTGTCAAAACTGTTAAGTTTTGACACCTCGAACAAAAGTAAGGGAATCCCAAACTTTGTGGC
>CATJSX010000091.1 GCA_949743265.1 uncultured Peptococcaceae bacterium | reverse complement strand
TATTTTCGTTTGAATTGAAGCACTTTTGCCGCTATCGTTAAAGCCGCATAATCCCCAAACCAATGGGAAATAACTAAATCATAGTTGTTTACTGGAGGGGTTATGAAATGGCGTTAATGCATAAAGTTGAAATTTGTGGTGTCGATACTTCCAAGCTGCCGATTTTAAAAAATGAACAAATGAAAGCCTTATTTGTTGATTATCAAAGCGGTAATTTAAAAGCCCGTGAGCAACTGATCTATTCCAACCTTCGTTTAGTTTTGAGCGTTTTGCAGCGGTTTGCCAATCGTGGAGAAAATGCTGACGATCTTTTTCAAGTGGGCTGTATTGGCTTGATGAAAGCCGTAGATAATTTTGATTTAGGACATGACGTACGGTTTTCGACTTACGCTGTACCAATGATTATTGGAGAAGTACGTCGCTATATGCGAGATAATAATCCTATCAGAGTCAGTCGCTCTCTGCGTGATATTGCTTATAAAGCACTGCAAGTTAGAGATTCTTTGACCAATCAAAACGGCAAAGAACCAACCATCGACGAGATTGCTAAAAAATTGGAGCTGCCTAAAGCTGACGTCGTTTTTGCGCTTGATGCTATCCAAGATCCGGTATCACTGTTTGAACCTATTTATAACGATGGAGGCGACCCTATTTATGTTGTGGATCAAGTTGGCGATGAAAAAAATACCGACCTTCATTGGCTAGAGCATATTGCTTTGAAACAAGCGCTGGATAAATTGAACGAGCGAGAGCAAATGATCATTGATATGCGTTTCTTTCAAGGCAAAACGCAAATGGAAGTCGCTGAAGAAATCGGCATTAGCCAAGCACAAGTTAGCCGCTTAGAAAAAAATGCCCTACTGCAAATGCGCAAAAACGTTTAAAAAAATGCGCCGGTCTTATAGTAACTTGAATTGAAACAAAATAAAAACCTTTAAAGAACTGTTGCAAAAGAGTATGGCAAACTCGAAAGGCAACAGTTCTTTTTATCATGCTGCAGCGCCATATATGAATAAATAGGTTAACCATATTTTCATAGATAAGAGAAATTTCTTGTTGCAGTTCTATTTGGAAAATGTCATCACACACATTTGGCATAAAAAAGCAGCGTTTCTCTTCTATATAGAAAAGATAAACGCTGATTATACAGTGCTGTATGAAATTTTTCAATCTAGCGTACACTGTCTGTTTGATTTATCCGCAAAAAATTCGGAGCATAGCAAAATTTATAATCCGTGAGAAGCAAAGCCTATTTCTTTGAAAATAGAAGTTATTCCTCTAATGATTCATTCCAAATATCAACAACTTTTTCCCATTCTTCATCATCTTCGATATCATAGAGCATATCCTCGCCGTTTTCATCAGTTTCTACTCGCAAAATAATAGCGTCGTCACTTTCTTCATTATCTTCGATTGGCGACAAAACGGCATACTGTTTTTCCTCGACTTCCAACATATCAATCAACAAAAATTCATGTTCTTCGCCTTCTTCATCGACAAGGATCACTATGCTTTCCATTTCTTCATTTTTCATATCTTCACTCATTAAAGACACCTCTCTTTATTTAGATTGTATTTATTGTAACTGGTTTTCTAATGAATGTCAAATCATTCCAAATAAAACTCGTTTAGATTTGATAAAGTTACCATGACAATAAAAACAAAGAATATGCCTAAATAGTTGAGAGCCATTCACAATCTTGGCTTACTCATTTGCTGCTGCATGGCTATGTGCAAGCAAATTGATGTTGTTTTGCCATGTAAAAACGACAGCTTTGCTTGTTATTTCAAATCACCGTTTTTTTGCCGCATGATAAATTTTGCCACCGGATAGTATGAAAATCCGCTGTTTAGGCGTAATGATATTTTTCTTTATTCTGACTGAGAAAAACCAGTGCTACAATGACGGTGATTGCTTCGGCAATCGGTACCGCAAGCCATACACCCGTTACGCCCAAAAGATTAGGCAATATAAGTAACAGCACTGTAATCAGACCGAAAGTTCGCAGGAATGACAAAATTGCTGATAACTTCCCATTTGATAATGCCGTAAATATAGCAGAAGTAAAAATATTCAGCCCACAAAATAGAAAATTAAAGGAAAAAATTAAAAATCCATTTCTTGTAATTTCGTAAACGGACGTTCCTTTTTCCACAAAAATATCTACTAACGACGAACCAAAAATCAAGGCTGCTGCAAAAACAGAAATAGAAACAAAGATAATAAACCGCAGACAAATAGAAAAAATATTTTTTAGCTGATTTTCGTCTTGTTTGCCATAATTATAACTGATAACAGGCGCTACTCCCATAGAAAATCCTAAGTAAAGTGTGCTGAGTAAAAACTGCGTATAAATAATGATGGTGATTGCTGCAACGCCATTTTCGTCAAGCAAATCCATCATAATCTGATTAAAAAGAAATGTTGTAACTGCTGTCGCTGCCTGACTTACCATTTCTGAAAAACCATTGGTACAACTTTCTAGCAATACAAAAAAACTTATGATAGGCTTCCTAAAATGCAAAGTTCTTTTTCTTGAGAAAAAGAACAACAAACCTATCACCGTTGGTATCATATAACCAATACTCGTACCAAACGCTGCTCCCTTAATGCCCATCTGCAACGGCGCCATAAAAATATAACCCAGTAAAATATTGGCAATTCCCGCGCTTAGGCCAAGCAGCATACCAATTTTGGGATGACCCGCTGTCACGATTAGATGTTGAAAAAGCACCTGTAATATGCTTGCAGGCGTAAATAACAGCAGAATAAAAAGATATTCCTTGCAATATGGAAATAAAATATCGCTCGCCCCAAGTCCCCAAACAATCCTATCAATAAACATGGTTCCCCAAAAGGCAATCAGCACGCCTGACAAAAATCCTGCCAAAATAATCAGCGTAAAATCCTGTGATGCTCGTGTATATTCCCCTGTCCCCATTTTGCGAGCGATAATGGCGCTTCCTCCTGTTGCGAACATGGTTCCAAGACCGACAATGAGATTGATAATAGGACAGATGATATTTAATGCCGAAAGCGCATTTATATCAGCAAAACGTGCTACAAAAATCGTATCAATAATTGTATACAGTCCCATGAATATCATCATCAAAATGGTAGGCAAGGCAAATTTCAGCAATGATTTTAAGTTAAAATTTTGTGACAAAGGATTTTCTATCTGTTGTATATTACTCATCTTTTTTACCCTTCAATTTTTCTTTCTGTAAAATAAACCGCTGTGTCGGATAGCCAAATTCAATCAACAATTCCGCTTCAGTAAAACCAAGACTTTTCCATGTCTTCCGATAACCGGTATCTGCTTTGTCACCTTCCCTAAAAGTCGTGATGTTAATCTGTGCAGAATGTACAAGTTCATACAATACTTTTTCGCAAAACGCTTTTGCTATCCCTCTTTTTCGATATTGAGGATGTATGCCCAAAAAATCAATACTTCCCGTTAATTCATGAAATGCCATAATTCCGACTGCTGTATCAGCGTCTTTCAAAAGCAATGCTCGTTTGTTTGCAATAGACTTCTGCAATTTTTTAAGATATTGTTTCTCATCCAAGTATGGAAAACCGTCAACAACAAGATAAACCAGTTCTAGCCATTGAGGGATATCTTCTGGTGTTGCAAAGATAATTTTATCCCGCCATTCTTTTCCGTCTAAATTGGTAGGATTTTCGTTTAAAATATATTTTAGCTGCAATGGATAAAATTCTTCCGCTTTCCTATATTGGTTAGGCGTTTTTTTATACATGGCTTTGAAAATATCCGTAAAAGACTGCTGACTTTCATATCCAGCAATAAAGGCAATTTCGAGGATTGGTTTTTCAGAAAAAACAAGTAGTTTTGCGGCTTCGGTCAATTGGCGGCGCTGTATATAATCGTGGATTGTCAACCCTAACGTATCTGTGAACATTCGATGCAAATGATATTTTGAATAATGTACAGCACTTGCAACAGTTTCCAAATCCAGTTTTTTATGTAAGTGGTTTTCGATATAGTCGATTGCCGTCATTACATTTTTAATATTTTTTGGCATTGCAGCTCTCTCCTTCCTTTTGGCATTATAGCAGGATATTTTGTGCCATTTTTCATCTATCTTGCGGTTTTAAGAATATTTGCAGAGATAAACGTCTGGCAGTTTGTCTAAATATTTTACTCATGAAAAAACACCAGAATCGCTGTTTGCGACTTTGGTGTTTTTGAACGACCGAAACGTTTTACTCCGGTTTATAGCTATCTTTTAGCGATACAGTATGGTTAAATACCAAGTTTTCCGACGAAAAATAGCGGCTATCTGCACAAAAATAACCATTGCGCAGAAATTGAAAACGATCACCTTTTTGAGCTTTTGCTAGAGAAGGTTCGACTTTGCAATTTTGCAGTACAACCTGTGAAGCTGGGTTGACGGCATCAAGAAAATCGCCGTCACCTTCATCATCTAATAGCAGAAAATCGTGCAGACACACTTTGGCGTTAAGAGCGGTTGTTGCTTCTACCCAATGAAGTGTTCCTTTGACTTTTTTGCCTGAATTGTCACTACCGCTTTTGGTGGTTTCATCATAAGTACAATGAAGCTCTATAATATTACCTGTTTCATCTTTTATGACCTCATCGCAGCGAATAATATAAGCATGTTTTAAGCGAACTTCACCGCCCAGCTTCAAGCGAAAAAATTTTTTATTGGCTTCTTCGCGAAAATCTTCTTGTTCAATATAGATTTCTCGTCCAAAAGGAATCTGGCGACTGCCTGCTTCTGGCTTATTAGGATTGATTTCTGCTTCCAGATGCTCTATTTTGTTTTCAGGATAATTGGTGATAACTACTTTCAGCGGATGCAGTACAGCCATTACTCTAGGCGCATTTTGGTTCAAATCTTCTCTTAGACAGTGTTCTAACATAGCGAAATCAACTAAACTGTTACTTTTGGAAACGCCGATTAACTCGCAAAAGTTACGAATGGCTTCTGGTGTATAGCCGCGACGGCGCAAACCAGAAATGGTTGGCATTCTGGGATCGTCCCAGCCATCTACAACGCCGGAATCAACCAATCGTTTCAACTTACGTTTGCTAGTTACCGTTTTAGTTAGCGCTAAACGAGCAAATTCAATCTGCTTTGGTCTCGACGGAAAATGCATGGCTTCTTGTAAATGGTCGATTACCCAGTCATACAGAGGGCGATGGTCTTCAAATTCCAGTGTGCAGACTGAATGAGTAATCCCTTCAATAGCATCCGAAATAGGGTGAGCAAAGTCATACATGGGATAAATACACCATTGATCTCCCGTACGATGGTGATGCGTTTTACTGATACGATAAATGACCGGATCGCGTAAGTTGATATTGGGCGACGCCATATCAATCTTGGCACGCAAAACTTTTGCGCCGTCAGCAAATTCACCATTTTTCATTGCTTCAAAAAGCGTCAAGTTTTCTTCAACGCTACGATTACGATAAGGGCTGTCTTTACCCGGTTCGGTTAGTGTGCCTCGATACTGACGCATAGCTTCGCTATCCAGATCGCAGACAAAAGCATGGCCTGTTTTGATCAAATGAAGAGCACATTGATAAAATTGTCCAAAGTAATCCGAAGCATAATGTACCGGTTCGCTCCACGTAAAACCCAGCCAACGCACATCTTCCATGATGGAATCAACATATTCCGTATCTTCTTTGATAGGATTTGTATCATCAAAACGAAGATTACAAATACCATGGTTAGTTTGCGCTAAACCAAAATTCAAACAAATGGATTTAGCGTGACCAATATGTAAATAACCGTTAGGTTCTGGCGGAAAACGAGTATGAATGTTGGTCATGCCGTTATTGATATCTTCAGTAATGATATTTTGTACAAAATTTGAAGCGCTGCTTGTACTCACTTCAATAAAACCTCCTTTAATAAATAATTTGAGTCAGCTCGAATGATGATTTTTGATTAGGTCTATTTATTATATATGGATAAGAGGCAAATTACAACGAGATTCGCTAAAAATTCTATGATAAACGCATAAATTTCACATTTTAAGCATGATGTACTAATGCTCAATGACAACTAGATAAGTATTTTTATAATATTGACGATAAAACAATCAGATTATATTTTGGCAATGTATATGATTGAGGAGAAGTCAACAAAATAAAGTTAGCATTTTACCGGGAATCGTGGTATAATAAAAAAAGCTAAAAAAATTGATTTGTTTAAGGAGTGCTAACAAATGAAAATAGCGCAAACTGCTACTCATTGCTTAAAGAAAAAAATAATTCTGTGTGGTTTGCTAAGCGCAATGCTGTTTACTTTTACTGGCTGTGAGAAAATTGACGCTGGCAGTGAAGAAGATATTTGTGCTTTTATGGAACAAATTGCCGCCGATACAGAGCGATCCATTACAGAACAAAATGCCACTTTAGCTCGCAGCGTGTGGAGTGATTTAACCAAGCAGGGACTTTATGTAGAAAATCAAGGCGCTACAGAAATTGGCAAAGCCATTGGACGTTTAGCCGCTACTTATGCAGATTTAGTGATTTATTGTGAAGACGGCGAAAAAGAACAGTTGGATAAATTTTTGAGTGATTTTCAAACAGCTGCACAGAATTTATCTGCGCAAATTGCCGATGAAGGTTTTGAAGTTTCAGCCTTAGAGGATTGCATCGAAAACATTATTCCTCTGGAAAATTAAGCACAATACTTATAAAAAACGAACGGCAGACGAACTCGTCTGTCGTTTTAAATTATTCAAATTCCAGTGATGTTTCACTTCTTTAAGGAACAAATAATTGATTTACGCGTTTTCCTCTGCAGCTTGATTAAGACAATTTATAGCGTTTAAACTTTTGGGATAGCCTATATAGGGCAGACACTGCAAAATGACCGCCATCAATAAATTTTTATCATTACCCAAATGCATATTACCCGTTGCATGAGCCACAAGTTGCAGTTCACAGCCACCTTGCGCCGCTAAAAAGCAAAAGGTAATCAATTCTCGTTGTGCAAGCGTAAGCCCTGTACGGGTGTAATAATCGCCGAAACAATTAGCCGCTAATAAATAATTAACGCCTCCTTTGCGCCAAGCATCTTGCATATGCTCGCCAAAAATAGCCGTCTGTATTGCGGCACCTTTTTCAACACGATCGGCTATAGTTGTGGTGTGTTGTTCAGCTAAAGGAAGCGCGATCCCCTGCGCCAGAAAAAATTCGTTCGTTATCTGCAAAAAAGGTAGCACACGACCAAAACCAAGATAAGCCGTTCCCTGATAAATGATTTCTTTTGCCATTATCGGCGTCAGTCCTGTTTTTAGCGCTTCTGGCAAAACAAGACCATAAACTTCAACACTTTGACAGCCTATCAATGCTGCTAGAATAACTAAATAGCGTGTCGTATCATTTAATGGCTGACTGGCTTTGGCAAAAATTTCTTTACCAGCAAACCATTCGAAGCGTTCAATAAATTCCGCATCTGTTGCGCGTAAATCCACTCGTTATCCCTCCATCAAAATATTTTCATGAAACACATATGCCAAAGAATGGCTATAGTATACAGCCATTTTATTATCCTGTCTAATACTTAGAATTGATGGTAAATCATGCTCAAAATGAATTTCTAATGTGTTGAAAAAACAGCATGTTTGTCGTTGAGAGCGTTTGCTCCTTTTTCCATGCTAATATGGAACCGCTTTCTAGCTGTGGCGCGAAGGGTATAAATCGAAGCTGCTCAAAAACGATGCCAAGATCGATACATACCGCAATGCCTAGTCCATTGGCTACCATATTAGCCGCATTAACGCTTAAATCAAATGTTGCGACAATTTCTATCTGCCCATAACTGTCGCCAAACCAATTCGCTAATTCGTTGCGTACCGATTCTCGACGAGGGATTAGTAAAGGAACTTTTTGTAAATCCTGCGGCGAAACGGTATCTTTTTGCGCCAAAAAAGAGTCTGCCCGCACCAAAACACCCCAGCGTTCCTTTTGCGGCAGACGGATAAATTCATATTTATCAACCGCTACCGGCTCCATAAGCAGCCCCATATCTAACAAACCTTTTTCAATACGTTCCTTAATATCATCAGCATTAGCGCTATAAACACTGAATTGAACCAACGGATAACTTTTTCGAAAAGAAACCATGCACGCTGACAGAATCGACATGCTTTTGGTTTCGCCGCAACCGATAGCAATTTCGCCGGAAGGAATTTCTTCTTTGCGCTGCAATTCACTTTTTGTTTTTTCCGATAATGATACAATTTCTTGTGCACGTCGTCGAAAAAGCATACCGTCGTTTGTTAAACTGATGCTGTGTTTACCGCGATGAAATAGCTGTACGCCCAATTCTTCTTCTAATTGCATTAGTTGGCGGGAAAGCGTCGGCTGAGTAATATGCAAAAGCTGAGCGGCTCGTGTGATGTTTTCTTCTCTGGCGACCGTAAGAAAATAATTGAGTACGCGAAGCTCCATAACCATCACCTCATCAAATTTTGTTTTATTGTAGCAGTTTTAGTTTCATTTGACAAGCAAACGTCTCCTATGAATACGAGGTTATAAAAAACAATTTTTTGCAGTAAAGATATTGAGCAAAAAATAAGAGTTTACAACAGTGGTCAAAATCTCAAAAGTAATTAAAACTTCGGCAAAATTAGCGATCTTGACTAGCTATCATCAACGAAACGTGATATAGTAATGGTTAAAAGTAAATAAGGAGGCTGGACTTTATTTTTACTATTTTGTTGATGGTTGCTTTTTCAATTTATGTTTTATGGGACGCCAAGCGCAGTCAAAATTTTATCAAGCTGCTGTTTATTATTCCAATCATGATGAGCGTATTTCTGTTTCCGCCTTTTGTCAGTTACTTTAGCCAAATGGGGTTTGGTATTTATCGTACGGCGTTGATTTTGATTTGTTTTATTATTGCGGTAATCTATGTGGTTGACCAACGCAAACGGGCAGCCAAACGTGCTCAAGAAGCATTAGCGGCAAAGAATGCAGCTAAAAAAAGCAAAAAGAAAAAGTAAGGAGCAGATAAGGTGGCACAGATAAACAATAAAGAACAATATGTCCACGAAGTATTCAACTTAATCGCTGATGATTATGATGAGATGAATAATTTGATGACATGGGGAATGTTAAAAGGCTGGCAAAAGTTAGTAATGGACAAGACCAATATTACTTCAGGCGGTAAAGGGTTGGACGTTTGCTGTGGAACGGGCGAAATGGCATTTCAACTGAAAGAGCGTGTTGGTGCTACCGGCGAAGTAGTCGGTCTGGACTTTACTGAAAATATGTTGCAAATAGCTAATGCAAAACTGAAACAAAGCAGTTTAACAGGATTATCTTTTGTGCAAGGCGACGCTATGGCGCTGCCCTTTGCTGATAATACATTTGACGCGGCGACCAATGGTTTTGCCTTGCGTAATGTCTTGGATATTCAGAAAGTCATCAGCGAAATGGCTCGTGTCGTCAAATCTGGCGGCAGAGTAGTTTGTATTGATGTTTCACGACCGAAAAATCTTTTTTGCCGAGCATTTTTTAATGTGTATTATTTTAAAGTTGTTCCTATCTTAGGGCATTTGGTGGACAAGAATAAAGCCGTTGGCGGCAAGTTTCCGGCTTACACTTGGTTGGCAGAATCGCTGAAAACTTTTCCTGATCAGGAAAAAATCAAACAGATGTATCTGAATGCTGGTTTAAAAGACGTTCATTATCAAGGCGTAGGCTTTGGCGCAGCAACCGTATATTGGGGCAGTAAATAACGTTTGATTTGAGGAGGAATTATGGCAGGAAAATTTTATGCCGTGAGAGCAGGCAGAAAAACTGGTATTTTTTCATCATGGAATGATTGCAAAGCGCAGATTGATGGCTATAGTGGCGCTGTATACAAAAGTTTTAAAACCAAAGCAGAAGCGGAAGATTTTTTGCAGAATGAAAATGTCGTCCGTTCTGCTACAACGCCGCTTGACGAAACAGAAGTCAGCGCTTATGTTGATGGCAGCTATGATAAAAATAGTAAAGCCTATTCATACGGCGTTGTTCTTTTTCATCAAGGTCAAAAATTGTTGTTCAAGGAAAAATTTACTGACCAGCAGTTAGCTGACATGCGCAATGTTGCCGGCGAAATCAAAGGCGCTCAGCGCGCTATGCAATATGGGCTTGATGAAAATGTAAAATCTATGACCATTTATCACGATTATGAAGGAATCGCTCATTGGTGTACTGGCGCTTGGCAAGCCAAAAAAGAAGGGACAATAGCTTATCGTGATTTTTATCGAGAAGCTGCTAAGCAAATGGACATCAAATTTGTTAAAGTTAAAGGTCATTCAGGCGATAAGTATAACGAATTAGCTGACCAACTGGCGAAATCTGCTTTAAAAGACGGTTTTCAAAATGAATAGTTACATTAAAATTAACAGCCGAGAAAGCGAGGTGCCATGTGTCATATCGTTCACTTCATCCTAACGATCGTGAAATGCATCAACTACGACAGTTGATTCCATCTCATTTGCCTTTTGACACCTTATCTGTTATTTTGAATGGAATTGCTGTCTTGGGCGCTATCGCGTTTCTTTTGTTTTTGTGGCTAGGTTGGTCAACCATAGAGGAAACGGTTCCGCTACATATCAATTTTTGGGGACAAATTGACCGTTGGGGCAACAAGAACGAGCTAATTCCTATCATAATATTGATGTGGGTGGTAAGCGTTTTGATTTTTATAGTGCAATTTTTTCCGCGTTTATGGTCCATTCCTTATCGTTTTGATGAAGCGACAGTTTTAACGATGTTGATGATTAACCGTCGCTTGCTTGCTTTTATTCATTGTTTCTGTATAATAGAGCTTGATTTGATGGTACTTCCTTGTCTTTATGGTGGTGAAATTGTTATTGCTGCTGCAAAAATAGAAATTATAATGATATTTTTTGCAGTAGGAGGGGTCACTTATTATTGGCGGTTGATGAAAAAAATCGCTCGGCAAAGTTGATGAAAAAGGAATGATAATGTTAATATTTTTCTGACCGTTGCATATTATTTGACTAAAAGCGGTTTTGTCAACAATAAATAATGGGGGTTCTAATGAAAAAATTCGTAGTATTCATTTTAGCTTTGATTAGTTTCTTTTCTTTGGCAAGCTATGTTAGCCGAATAGATGATAACAATCTTATAACACTTGATGAAGTGAGCGCTTTTGCATCTGAAAAAGACTATACAGGAGAAAATTTATTGGGGCAAAATAGAGAAAATATTATCTCACTATGGGGTGAGCCAGATAGTACTTTATCTGGTTTTTGGGGCGATATTTGGCGTTTAAATAATGAAGGTAATGAGCAAATCATTCTTTATTATAACAAGGCTGGCGTTGTTGATGAGATTAAAATCGTTAAAAGAGATTTATGATGAAACTGCTGATGTTGTTTAACCAATAGCAAGGTTTCTAGCAACGCCAAAGCGAATGGGAGATTTATCTTTATAAAAGTTTATTGATTTTTAGAGGAGGTACTCATTATGAAAGTTTTATTGATTAACGGCAGTCCTCATGAAAAGGGCTGCACTTACACTGCACTGACAGAAGTAGCAAAAACGCTTGAAGAAAACCAAATTGAAACAGAAATTTTTCATATTGGTAAAACGCCTATTCGCGGCTGTATGGGCTGTGGTCACTGCCGCAAAAGTCAATCTCATTACTGTGTTTTTGACGACGATACAGTAAATACTGCTTCGGAAAAACTTCGTGCTGCTGACGGTCTTGTCGTAGGCTCACCTGTCCATTATGCTTCTGCTGGCGGTAGCGTAGCAGCATTTTTAGATCGTTTATTTTATGCAGGCGCGGCTAGTTTTGTTTATAAACCAGCTTGTGCGGTAGTTAGCTGTCGGCGCGGCGGAGCCAGCGCGACATTTGATCAGTTAAATAAATATTTTGCCATTAACCAGATGCCTATTGTTACATCGCAGTATTGGAATAGTGTACACGGCAATACTCCCGAAGAAGTCGCGCAAGATTTAGAAGGATTACAAACTATGCGCGCTTTAGGACGCAATATGGCGTGGTTGCTTAAATCCATTGACGCTGGTCGTCAAGCGGGTCTAACTTTGCCACAGCAAGAAGTCAAAACGCCGACTAATTTTATTCGCTGACGTTATTTAAAAGATCGCTGTCATTATCAGGCGGTCTTTTAAATTTTTATATGGTCATCATAAAATTGCCTTTAAATAAAATAGTTCCCTCGCATTGACTTTGTTTTTTTGAAGTCTATAATGAAAAGTAGTAGGACAAATTTTTATTAAGGAGATGGAATTTATTCTATGTCAAATTGTAGCACTTGTTCGTCAGCGTCAAGCTGTAACGGTGAAAGCTGTCCGTCAGGACAGGCTCCAACACAAACGGCGGCTCAACAGTTAAGCCACATCAAAAACGTCATTGTTGTCATGAGCGGTAAAGGCGGCGTCGGCAAATCCTCTTTTTCTTCTTTGATTGCCATTGCTTTAAATAAAGCCGGTTATCAAGTTGGAATTTTGGACGGAGATATTACCGGTCCCAGTATTCCTAAATTATTTGGGCTAAAAGGATTGCCTGAAGTTTCTGAGCTGGGAGCTAACCCGTTAAAAACTAAAACAGGCATTTCGGTAATTAGTATGAATTTAATGCTTTCTGATGAAGATCAGCCGGTCGTATGGCGTGGTCCCGTCATTTCTGGCGTAATCAAACAATTTTGGGAAGAAGTTATTTGGGGCGATTTGGATTATTTGGTGGTTGATTTACCGCCGGGAACTGGTGATGCTCCGCTGACCATTCTACAAACGCTGCCGGTAAGCGGCGTGATTATGGTAACTTCTCCGCAGGATTTGGCTAATATGGTTGTGCGCAAAGGAATTAAAATGGTAGAAATGATGAATCTGCCTGTTTTAGCTATTGCTGAAAATATGAGTTATCTTTCCTGTCCAGATTGCGGCAAAAAAATCAATCTGTTTGGTGAAAGCAATATTATGACCACTTGTAATACTTTTAAGGTTCCTTTGATGGGCAAATTTCCTTTAGACCCTGTTTTAGCACAGTTAGGTGATGAAGGACGCATCGAAGATTATGATGGCGAAGTTTTAAAAATTATGCGTGAAAATTTACCCGAATTTCTGCCGCAACAATGATTCTAAAAAATTATCATCATAAGAAGATACGATTCGCTGTTTGATAGTTTCTCAAGCTGTTGATAAAAGCGCATTTCTGCCATAAATAAAAAGACCAGCCTAGGCTGGTCTTTTTATTTATGGCATTCTACGACTTGTGTTTTCCTCTTTTTATTTTTGTGCCTTTAGTATTTCTTGTTAACTAATTTATTATAGCGCTATTCGTTTTAAATTGCTTTGGCAAAAATTTTCACCAATTTTTCTTATTGGCAATCAGTTGCTGTTGGACTTACTCTGACAATTTTATCTTTTCCATAACGGGCTATGGTTTAGTACGGCAATCGCTATGTATAGAGAAACTTCTATTTTATGAGATAACATTCTTTTCATACATTTGCATTACGCCTCAATTATGGGGGGATGAGTTTGGGATTATCATATCGTTATACTTCTTAAAAAACCATAATCAAACGCTCTAGTAAAATCAGCGGAATTTATATTCGGCAACATTTATTTTATGCGTAGCGTTAATCGTTGCTTTGTCTTTTAATAGTATAAAGCAAAATTCCGGCGGCAATAGCGACATTTAACGATTCCGCTTCGTTATAAAGAGGAATTTTGACATAACGATCCCCTTTTTTTAGCCGTTGCACGCCATTGCCTTCATTCCCCACTACCAAAGCGACTTTATCGGGATAAATCATTTCATCATAAAATTGTTGCGCATGAATATCGGCAATCACTAATTCAAAACCTGCTTGATGCAAATTTTCTACTAACCATTGCTCATCATCAATGGAAAAAATAGGTAGCGTAAAAATAGCGCCCATAGTCGCCCGCAATGTTTTATCATTATAACTGTCAACAGTGCCTTTTAAGCAACAAACCGCATCAACGCCGCTGGCTAAAGCAGTACGAAAAAGCGTTCCTAAATTACCGGGATCCTGAACGCCGTCAATAATCAGAATGTGCGACATTTGCGCTAAATCTTTCTTTGACCAAACCGGTTTATTAACGATTGCTACGATGCCTTGCGGTGTTACCGTATCTAAAAATTTCTCCAACAACCCTTTTTTAACCGCAAAAAGCGGACCTTGATATTGTTTTAATAAATTTTCATTAGCTGCCAAATAATTTTCAGCAACCAAAATAACCTTGATATCAGCCTCTCTCTTTAGCGCTTCCGCTACAAAACGGCTACCTTCAACGACAAATTGTCCATAGCTTTCACGATATTTTTTTTGTTTCAAAGCGCGTATCTTTTTTAAATGCTGATTCTGATCCGATTCAATCCACTCCATTATTTCACCTAACCAATCATGATATGTCCTTCCGGATATTGAACTTTTGTACTTTTGCTGCGTTTGGCCAAAGAAACTGCCATGGTTAGCGGACCTATGCGCCCGATAAACATAATTATCATCAAGATTAAGCGACCGACCACTGATAATTCTACCGATGCCCCCATGCTAGCGCCTGTCGTACTAAAGGCCGATACAACTTCAAAAACCAATAGTCTTAAATTCATTTCTTCAGCTAAAGATAAAGCAATACATCCAAGCGCGATCAAGCAAAAACTGATGATAATGACCGCTAGCGCTTTTAAAATAGTAGGCAAACTGATTCTCCGCCCAAAAACGACGACTTCTTCATGACCGCGAATGATGGCATAGACTGCTAATAGAATGATGCCAAACGTTGTTGTCTTAATGCCACCAGCAGTAGAACCAGGAGAGCCGCCAATAAACATCAAAAAAATCATAATCAGCATAGAAGAATCATGCAGTTGATCCAATGGGATAGAAGAAAATCCCGCTGTACGGCTGATGGTGCTTTGTAACATTGCCGCTAAAATTTTATCCGATAACGAAAGCTGACCTAAAGTTGCTGGATTATTAAATTCGATACAAAAATAAGCGATTGTTCCAATGACTAATAATAATGCCGTCATAATCAAAACAACTTGTGTATGCAAGCTAAAACGACGAAAATGAAACGGCTCTTCTGGTTTTCTTTTTTGTGTGACCAACTCGCTGATGACGACAAAACCCAAACCGCCACTGATGATTAAAGCCATCATGATTAAATTAACGTACCAATCACTGACAAAATCCTCTAAGCTATTGCCGAAAAGATCAAAACCAGCATTATTAAAAGCAGAAACCGCATGAAATATACTAAACCACAAACCTTTTGCGCCACCATAAAGCGGCACAAAACGTAACATCAATAACAAAGCACCAATACCTTCAATGGCAAAAGTATAACATACAATTTTTTTAGTCAGATTTAAAACATCAAAACTGGTACGATGATTCCAAGATTCCATCATAGTAGCACGATAACCGACGCCAATACGCACGCCTAAAGCGGCAAATAACGTCGTAGCCAACGTTACAAAACCTAAACCACCGATTTGCAATAAGACCAGCAAAACCAGCTGTCCAAAAAAAGTAAAATTTGCTACGTCAACAACTGACAAACCAATAATACAACTGGCTGATACTGCCATAAAAAGTGCATCGCTTAATGTCAAGCGTTGACCGCTGGTCTGCACAATAGGCAAAGACAGCAAAAAAACGCCGATTGAAACCATAATGATAAAGCTGAGAATGATCATTATTCCCGGACGCAAACGGTTAATTTTGATCATGAACGTTCCTTCTTTCTTTATCTGTTACGCTACTGTCATATTTATGACTACTTGACTTTGAGCTTGTTTTCATGCTTTTTTAAAAATAACCCTGACGTTTCTTGAAATATTTCAAAAGACGTCAGGGTTATTTGTTTAAATTATTTTGCAACGTTTACGGAATGATTTTTCTTTGCTACTTCACAGAGATCGGCAAACGCTTGCGCATCATTAACCGCTAAATCAGCTAAAATCTTGCGGTTAATTTCTATATTAGCGTTTTTCAAGCCGTTAATGAATTTGCTATAACTTAATCCATTCAATCTAGCGCCAGCATTGATTCTGGCAATCCACAATTTGCGGAAATCACGTTTGCGTAATTTTCTATGCGCATAAGCATACATCAAAGAACGCATAACAGCTTGATTTGCTACACGATAAATCTTAGAACGATTGCCATAATAGCCTTTGGCTTGTTTTAATACTTTTTTATGTCTGCGATGGGTAGTAACGCCCCGTTTTACTCTTGCCATGTTTTATTGACTCCCTCCTTTATAACGCTTAGCTTATTTGTAAGGAATTAAGCGAACGATTCTTTTTGCATCACCTTTAAACATAACGGCTGATTTACGCAAATTACGTTTTCTTTTTGGCGATTTCTTTTCTAAAATATGACTGGTGAAAGCGTGATTTCTTTTCACTTTACCAGAACCAGTTTTGCTGAATCTTTTAGCGGCACCTCTATGGGTTTTAATTTTAGGCATGCCAAGTATCCTCCTCTCGCTTGATAATTACTCTTTGACTGGCGCTAAAATCATGATCATATTTCTGCCTTCAACTTTGGCTTCTTTTTCAATCTTAGCAAATCCTTGTACTTCTTGCGCCAAACGATCGCATAAATTTTTTCCCAATTCAGGATGAGTAATTTCGCGACCGCGAAACATAATCGTCACCTTTACTTTATCGCCGCTTTGCAAAAATTTGACGGCGTTTCTGGCTTTAGTCTGAAAATCGTTTTCTTCAATATTTGGTCTAAGTTTGACTTCTTTGACCGTAATCACCTTTTGATTTTTCTTAGCTTCCCGCTCTTTTTTGCTTTGTTCGTATTTGAACTTGCCATAATTCATAATACGGCAGACCGGCGGCATTGCGGTAGGAGCAACTTCCACCAAATCCAATCCTTTCTCAGCAGCAATTTTTGCTGCCTCTCTTGGCGGCATGACACCAAGCTGCTGCCCTTCATCGTCAACCAGACGTACCTCTTTGCATCTAATTTCTTCATTGATTCTTAATTCTTTGCTAATAGCTATCACCTCCAGAAAAATAAAAAAAGCCGATGAGAAAATCCCATCCGCCTACGAATATATCAGCACACCACAAAATAATTCATCATAATAACCACATCGACTAAGCGCCATGAGGTGAGAAACGGATGGTTTCTTCTTTAACAAAAATATCACTATTCACTTCTAAACTACTTACATACTATATCACGCTAGAAAACCTTTGTCAACAACATTTTTTTATTTTTATCAAATTTATTTCTACACCAAACAATAATAACTGACGCATCATTACATACCGTAACGACTGCGCAGAACTTCTTCATACTCATCATTGTCATTTAATGCGTAAACAATAATAGCTCCGCTTTCCCATTCATGCATCTGCACGCAAAATTCTAATTTGCCGTTATTATTAAGATCATAAATGCCAAGTGGCGTTAAAGTAGTTAGCGCTGTAACGTCTATTTTTGAAGTAATGGCTTGATCGCTAGTACAGAGCAGTTTTCTTCCGTAGATTTCCTGAATCTTTTCTTCATCAATATAAAAAGCGTATGTGTATAAACCATATTGTTTCTTGCCTCGCTCTGATTGATCGACGACGTATTCGCTGTTTTGCAAAATTATGATATGTTCCGTTTTACCATCATTATCGGCATCAAACTGATAATGGTCAGTCAGTGTCAAAGGGGCTTCGCTCATACCTTCGTGGCACAATTTTTCCAAAAAATAATCACGATGTTCTTCTGAAAGCCGTTTAACGCTCTTGAATTGCTCAACTCGGGGATCATGTGTGGCATTAAAGACAAGGATTGGCTCTCGCGTAATATCTAAAGGTTGCTCATAGTTGCGCGCATAATCGCCAAAACTGGCTTGATAAGCATTGTAATAAGGTATCGTTAAACTACGTAAATCATGATTTTTGACTGTAATAGGCAATTTAATATAGCCCATAGAATTTCCACCATCAACTTCTTGTTGTGTTTTGCCAGTCAATTTCTGCATTGTGTAGGCGTGTACGCTGTAGCAGAATCAGAACCGAACCTGCCTAATCCTCCATCAGCAATATCCCAGCCAACGGTATTGATTGCGCCAAAGTATCGGGTCATATTATACAGGTGAAACGACGGCGCCACGACAATATCTTTAAAATAGAAAGTTTCCCCATCTAAACTATGCCAGCCATCTTTATCATATTTACCCATAAAAAATTCGTTCAAAAAAATATAGATTGGCTGCGAGCGGCAGTAAGCCAATAAATCGTTATGCGGCATACCATGGTCAAAAAAATTTTCTTTTGCCTGCTTATAAATAATTTTTTCTCTTTCATTAGTGAGTTCGGCAGAAGAAGCGTAATTTGCCGTCACTAAAATATATCCCAAAATACTGCCGCTGATTGAAAATGCTAGCAATGATAAAATAGCAACTAATTTCCTCATGTTTTTCACCAACTTTTATAACTTTTTATTTTTTATAAATCGTTCAAAATAAATTTTTTTGTAGGCTGAAAATTTTTGTCATGATCAAACTCGTTGCTATTTTTTATTATAAGCGTTTTTGTCTATTGACATATCTATGATATACTGAAACAAAAGGAGGTAAAAACTGATGAAAATTGATCGTTTGCTGGGCATTATGATGATTTTGCTGCAACAAGAAAAAGTAACCGCGCCTCAATTAGCTCAACGTTTTGAAGTTTCGCGACGCACCATCAATCGCGATATCGAAGCGCTTTGTCAAGCGGGTATTCCCTTGATCACAACGCAAGGTTATGGCGGCGGCATCACTCTTGACGAAAGTTATACCATCGATAAATCTTTGCTAACAGCCGAAGAACGGCAGGCTCTTTTGGCGGGGTTAAAAGGCGTTGATAGTGTATCACCAACATCTTATTTGACGATATTAGCAGAAAAACTTTCTGGTAAGAATGAACGGATTATGGCGGATAACAGCATCATTATTGATTTGGCATCTCATTATCAAGCGCCGCTCACCCAAAAAATCGCCATTATCAAAGACGCTATCTTAAAAAAACGGTTAATTTCTTTTGATTATTATAACGAAAAAGGCGACAGTCATCGTATTATCGAACCATATCATTTGTTATTCAGATGGTCGTCATGGTATGTTTGGGGTTATTGTTTTTTACGAGAAGATTTTCGTCTTTTCAAACTGAATCGTCTCTGGCAGATGCAAAAGGAAGAAAAAACTTTTGTACCACGACGGTTTTCGTTGCCTAATTTCGACGAGCATCTAACGCAAGGAACTTTTCATCTCCAAGCACTGTTTGAGCAAAGTGAAAAATATCGTTTGATTGAAGAATACGGCGTAGGTTGCTTTAATGAAAATGGTGATGAACGGTTGTCATTTGCATGGGATTTTGCTAGCTATGAGCACATGCGCCAATGGATTTTGAGTTTCGGCGATAGAGTAGAAGTTTTATCTCCGCAAGAACTGAGAACAGAATTGCGTCAGACAGCGCAAAAGCTTTGGCAAAAATATCAAGAGACATGACGGACTGTTGTCTTGTTGCTTGCGCTATAATCAATATAATTTGATATTTAGGAGGTTTTTATGATGAACGAATCACGATGCGGGTTGTTATGTCAGCAGTGTCATTATAGTGAGCAAGTTGGATGTTTGGGTTGTGTGGCGATTAGTAAACCATTTTGGGGAGAAAATTGTCCCATAAAATCATGCTGTGAAGATAAAAAACAAGAACATTGTGGTCAATGTCGCCAATTTCCTTGTGCGCTTTTGCAGCAGTTTGCTTATGATCCCCAACAAGGCGACAACGGAGCACGCATTAAACAATGCCAGTACTGGAGGGAACAGCAATGACTTCCAGCAAATCCTATGTGCAATACATTTTAGAACAACTTTCAGAGCTTGACGAAATTAGCCATCGAGCGATGATGGGCGAATACTTAATTTATTATCGAGGCAAAGTTATCGGCGGAATCTATGATGACCGTTTTTTAGTCAAACCCGTTCCAGCTGCACAAAAACTTATACCTACTGCTGATTATGAAATTCCTTATGCAGGGGCAAAAGAAATGCTGCTGGTAAACGACGTAGAAAACAAAGCCTTTCTTAAAAAACTATTAGAAGCCATGTATAACGAATTGCCCGCTCCAACGCCTAAAAAGAAACGCTGTTAAAAAGCAAGCACCAATTGATTAGCTAAGAGGCTGTTCACTTGGCGCTTGGCAAAAACCACGAAATCCTTCCGAAAGATTCCGCAAAAATTTTCATCTCTTTTTCTAATTTTATTTTGTTTGTTCTAATAGATAATATTTTCTTTATCCGTATTATCAAAAAAAGACGAGCGAAAAAATGCAGACTTTGTTATAATAGCAGTAAATACTTTGAGGGAGGCAGATAATCATGATGATAATTGATAAAGAACGCTGCATTAACTGTGGCGAATGTATACGGGAGTGTTATGGGCACTATCCTTTTTGGCGTGACGGTGTGGTCATGGCACCGGAAGAGCCTTGTTTGGACTGCGGCCATTGCTTGGCGGTTTGTCCGATGGAGGCTGTATCATTGACAGGATATGATCTAAGCGAAGTAAAACCTTTTGACAAAATGACCATGATTCCCCACAGCGATCACTTGTTGGCAGCGCTCCAATATAAACGCAGCATCAGACGTTACAAGAAAAAAGCAGTTGAGCAAAATATATTGAAACAAGTGCTGGAGGCGGCGCGATACAGTCCGACAGCGGGTAATTTTCAAACAATGCGTTTTGTTATTTTATGTGAAGAAAAAATGGCATTGGTTAAACAGGCGGCAGAAATTCTCTATACCGCCAAACAAAATAACCGTCCAGAAACGGCGCTTTTTCGGCTGGAATTGTTGGAAACGATTTACCAAGCCAGTTTAAAAAACGACGATAAATTATTTCACGGTGCGCCGGTGGTAATTGTAGTCATTGATAAAGAGACGACGGCAGCAAACTGCGCCAACGCCTATATTGCGGCTGCCCGCATGGAACTAATGGCACAATCTTTGGGGCTGGGGAGTTGTTATGTTGGTTTATTTTTGCGAGCGGGACATCTTGCTCCTAGTTTGTACGCGCCTTTTGCATTGGCTGACGATGAACGAGTTTGTTTAGCGCTGGCGGTAGGTTATCCCGCATCATTTTATCGGCGCACAGTGCCGCGCAAGCCGCTGACTGTTACTTGGCGATGAGTATTTATCATAGGAAAGGGCAGATGATTTCATGGAACGCATCAAAACCTTGTATCAAGCGATGACAAACAGCGACTATATTTTACTCGGCGCCGGCGCAGGGTTGTCGGCAGCGGCGGGTATTAGCTTTGCCGATGAAAAAGCCTTTAAAGCGCAATTTCCCGTATTGTGGCAAAAAGGTATACACAGCGATTATCAAACCTTTAGTTATAAGGCGTGGTCGCTGGAACAAAGGTGGGCGTATTGGGCAAAGCATATCACGCAAGTGCGCTATAACACGCCGCCGTTGACGCTTTATACGCAGTTGCTCACATTACTGAACGGCTGGGATTATCAGATTATTACTTCTAATGTGGATCGTCAATTTTATCGCAGCGGTTTCCCTATGGAGCGGGTATTTGAAGCGCAGGGAAGTTATGATTGGCTCCGATGCACCAATGAAAATTGCGACAGACAGTGGGCTGCTGAAGATTTTATTAAGCGTATGCTGCCCCAAGTCGATGAAGCCCAATTAACGATTCCTACAGATTATTTGCCTCGCTGTCCTGTTTGCGGTGCATTATTGGAAATGGCGTTTCGCCATCACGACGGTTATCATGAGGCTCAAGAAAATTATCGTCAGTGGCTGAAAAAATCCGAATCCGGCAGTATTTGCATCATAGAAATAGGCGTTGGGTTCAATTCGCCAGGCGTTATTCGCGTGCCTTTTGAGCGTATAACCGGTGGGCGAGTGCAGGCAAAATTTTTTCGCATTACTGTTGATTATCCCAATAGCGAAGAAGAAATTGCTTATCCAGAAATTCCTCAACCGATTGCTAAACAATCAACATCGTTAAATCTTGATGCTCGCGTGGTAATCGAAACATTATTCAAATGGAAAACTTCATAATAAAAAACAGGCGTTAAGAAAATGTTAACGCCTGTTTTTTTGATGTTTTTCCTAAAAAATAATCATTTGATCACCAGTCAATCGTTATAATAATTGAAGCGCTAGATTATCTAAAGGAGGAATGACCTGCGAACGATGATGATCGCTTGCTTGAGCGTATGGATAAAGGCGACCGTATGGCGGCGGAAGAACTGCTTGAGAAATATTACAGCGATATTTTGAAATATTGTTTGTGGCATACGCCCAATAAAAATGCAGCAGAAGATGCGGTACAAGAAACTTTTTTGAAAACGCTGCGGTATCTGGATAGATATCATCATCGTGGTCAGTTCAAAAGTTTTTTGTACAAAGTTGCCGCCAACACTTGCATTGATTTATATCGCAGAAAGAGCAGTCAAGAGTTGCTTTTTGATGAATTGCCGCAAGAAGTAATTTATGATGAACGAGGGTTTGAGGAAAGTCTTGACGCACAATGGTTGGTAGAAAAAGTAAGCATGCTTTCTGTAGAACTGCAAGAAATTATTTTGCTGCGTTTTATGCAGCAGCTGACTTTACGGGAAATGGGACAAATTCTTGATCTGCCCCTAAGAACTGTGCAGTCACGGCTACGCAAAGCCTTAAAACAATTGAAAAAACAATGGAAGGAGGAACAAAATGGATGATTTGTCTGAAAAATTATCGCAAATTTTAGCAAAGGAAATAACGATTGACCCACCAGACATACAAACTCTTGCAGATAAATGTCAGCAAACAATGGCGGATAAACATACCAAAATTAGCTATGGTCGATTTTGGCTTGAACAGATAAAGTATGTTCCTTGTCAATTTTGGTTATTGCAATTTGTTTTGATATTGCTGTTGTGGCAAATCTTTACGAAAGTTTATCAACAGCCATTGATTGTAGAGGGCGGCGCTGGATTTATGCTGTCATGTTTGTCGATAACAATTTTTTTGACTATGATACCGTTAGTCAGTCGCAGCCTCCGTTATCGAATGGCAGAAATGGAAACTGCCAGCTATTATTCGCTAACGACGTTAACCGTGACCAGACTGTTGTTGACTATGATAGGTGCCGCTGTTTGTTTAAGCGGTTTAGCAATATTGACCGTATTATCGGAAATGATGGCGTTTAAAACATTATTGTTATATTTGCTGACCCCTTTTTTAACAACGCTTAGCAGTAGTTTGTATTTGCTGAAACATTTTTCTTTGAAAACGTTTTCTGACAGTAGTTTGCTTATCAGCGCTGGTATGTTGCTGCTATTGGTTTGGCTGTGGAAATATCATCGGCAGTTTTTTACCATAACAGATAATAGTTTTTTACCATTCATTTTCGCTGGTCTTTTGCTTTTCATTTATTATGAACTTAGGACTATAATTCAGGGCGATAAAATCAAAATTATTAGGGAGTGAACTTATGGAACTAACGATTGATCATTTGAGTAAAGAATATAAAGATAAACGCGCTGTTGATGACGTTTCGCTAGCATTGACTTCTGGTATTTGGGGATTATTGGGTGCTAACGGCGCTGGCAAAACGACTTTGATTCGTATGATTGCTGGCATATTAGCGCCTTCTGCGGGACAAATTCGTTATGATGGCGTGGATATTGCCCATTTGGGAGCAGCTTATCGCGATTTATTTGGTTATCTGCCGCAGGAATTTGGTTTTTATCCTGAATTCACTGTCATTGATTATTTAAACTATATGGCGGCGTTAAAAGGCTTGCCTGTTAAAACGAGCAAAAGAAAGATTGACGAGCTTTTGGAAAGTTTGGCGCTCACTGACGTTCGTAAAAAGCGTATCGTCAAACTTTCCGGCGGCATGAAACGGCGGGGAGGGGTTGCACAGGCATTATTAAACGAGCCAAAAGTATTGATTTTGGACGAACCGACTAGCGGACTGGATCCTGCCGAGCGAGTGCGATTCAGAAATTTAATCGCCCAATTTGCTCAAGACCGCATTGTTTTGATTTCTACCCACATCGTCTCTGATGTTGAATATATCGCAGCGCAGAATGCACTAATGCGCGGTGGTCAACTTGTTGCTGTTGGGCAGACTCAGCAATTGGTTCAACAAATGGCAGGAAAAGTTTGGCAGTGTGTTATCAGTGATGAGGAACTTTCACGCTGGAAACAAACGCAGCGCATTGCTAATTTGCAGCACGAAAAAGATCATCAAGTTGTTGTTCGTTATTTGGCGCAGCAACCCATCAACGACCATTCCGAAGCGGTGCAGCCGCGTTTGGAAGATTTGTATTTATGGCTTTTTGACGAAGAAAGAGGCGGTGATCTGCAATGACGCTATGGTTTTTGGAAGTGAAAAGATTGTTAAAAACGCGGTTTATTTCTGTTATCATGCTTGGTATTTTGTGTCTGAGCGCATGGATGGCGTATTTGCCCGTCAGTTATGTGCAATATGCCTATCAAGATGCTCAGGGACAAAGCGTTATCGTAACAGGAAGAGAAGCCCTGCAAAAAATTAAAGAAACGCGGGGAGATCAACTGATTACCGTTACACCGGAATTTTTAGCAAACGCTTTGTTACAATATCAAGAAGCGTTAGCTCAATTTGGCAATGACGAGGGCATTTTATTCGATATGCCTGATTATGAATATAGTCGCTTGATTGCTCCTATTAGAAATGTAGTCAACCGTATGCGGGAAGTTTACAGCGACAGCAAGAGCGGGCTAGCACCGAACGCTACGGCATTGAGCGTTGAAGATGCTCAAAATTTCTACGTGCAGTGTCGTCTTCATTTGCAAGAATTGATGATGATGGAGCAAGAAAACCATCCAAACGCCAGACAAACAGCGTTAAGGCTCTATCAGCAAGTTGAAATGCCGTTTTTAATTTATCCCGGTGTAACGACCAACAGCGTTGATTATGAAACACTGGTGATATTTTTAGTGGCTTTTGGGGCGGTTTTAATAGCAGCTACAACTTTTTCTGCTGATTATCAAAGTGGTGCTGATGACATTCAGCGTTGTTGTCAAAAAGGACGCTATACATTGGCTTTTGTCCGACTATCAGCGGTAATGATAATTTTAGCGCTTTTATTTATAATTTCTCTGGCGATGCATCTAATCATTTCTAATAGTTTATTCGGCTGGGAAGGCACTAAAATGTCGCTGCAAATTTTATATTCTGCGGTAACGTTCCTGCCCCTTAATTTAGGCGGCGAACAGTTGCTGACAGCCTTAGCAGGTTTGTTGTCACTATTGGCTGTTGTTGCTTCGACGCTATGGATTTCAAGTCAATGCAAAAGCAACGTTTCGGCATTGGCTGTAGCGCTGACGGTTTTTTTGGCACCGATGATTATTTACATCATGAGCAATAGCGTCGCTTTTGCCAACTGGGCACAATGTCTTTTTCCCGCCGGCAGTCTTGGCTTGCAAAATGCTTTTGCCTATACTTTGTGGGGATTTCAATTTCTGCATCTGGGCAACTTTTCCGTTTTTGTGCCCTTTGCTATCATCGGAATAGCCATAGTAGAAATTCCGCTTTTTATCGGCTTGACAGCACACAGTTATGTAAAGCGCCAGTAAAACATCAGTAAATAACGCCTAAGTAATCGCAACGAAAAAATGCCGATTACTTGGGCGTTTTTATTGTCAATCTATATCATATAGTGTGTCAGTTGTTTTGGGAATAGTTGTAGTGAAACGCGTACCTACGTCTGGCTGACTTTCAACCGTTATAATCCAGCCGAATTGCTCAGCAATAATTTTGACAATAGATAATCCCAAGCCTGCTCCGCCTAAACGGCGGGAGCGGGAAGGATCAACGCAGTAAAAAGCGTCCCAAATGGCTGAGAGCGCTTCAGCAGGAATACCAATACCACTATCAGCAACAACGACGGTTATGGTTTGGTTATCTTCTTTAATGGATAAGACAATTTTTCCGTTTTGCCGATTATATTTCATACTGTTTTCAATCAAATTGTAAAAAAATCGGTAAGCTAGATTGTTATTGCATAGGACGAAGGTTTCCGCTTTGTTAAAGTCATAAGAAACAATAATATTTTTGGCGTCATAAACAACAGTTAGTTCATGAACGATAGCATAAAGCAAGGCGTTTAGTGAAATGATTTCCATTTCAAGCTCATCGCTGCCGTCGGTGACCAGCATCAGCAAATCATCAACAACAGCCGTCAAACGATCAACGGTACGCTTAGTAATGGTAAAAGCAGCTTGATAATCGCTGATGGTTGCTTCTGGCGCCAATTCCAATACCTGCAAATTAGTTTTAATAATAGCAAGAGGCGTTTTCAATTCATGGGCGGCACTGGAAGAAAAACATTTTTGTTTCAAAAACGCTTCGTGTAAACGATTAAGCATAATATTAAAGGACTTTGTCAAACTGCTGATTTCATCAGTAGAATCATTTTCAGCAAGGCGCTGATGCAGATTGTTTGCTGTAATGGTTAATACCGCTTGGTTTAAAGTGTGAACTGGTTTCAAGGCCTTGCCTGCTGCCCAATAAATCAAAATCATGCTGCATAAAGAAACCACCGCCAAATAAATCAGGCTGGTAATGTTAAACTGACGTTTGATAGTTACTGTTATTGCATTGGCATCCTTAGCATCCTTGGCTTCGGCGATGATATTGACCGAACTTTTTGGAGCACTATCGGTTTTGGCGGTCGCGGACATAGAAGAAAGCGCCACGTTTGTGGTGGTAATAGACGGCTCTTGAACAGTGTTAATTTGATAATGATCAGTAATCATTGAAAAAGTATTATTGGCATTGTACATGGATAAAACTGTCAGTGAAACAGCCGCCAACAGAATGATCATACCAGTCAATAGCGTGATGCGCCAACGTAAAGATAATTTCATACTATGATTCCTCCGATAAAATATAGCCTTGACCTCTAATATTTTTAAGATAGTGTTCAGCGCCAAAAGGTTTCAGTTTCTTTTTTAAGCTATGCAAATGGTATTTTAACGAACTAAGATACAAATCAGCATCACTGTCCCAAATGTGTTCTATGATTTTTTCATGGCTTAAAACTTCATTTTGGTGTAAAAATAAATATTCCATAATAGCGTATTCCTTTTTAGTCAAGTAGATAGCTTCTCCAGCAATGGACAGCGTTCTGGCGGTAAGATCCAACGAAAGATTACCGCAAGCGAGCACCGATTGCATCTGTGCAAAAGAAAGGCGCAATAGTGCGCTGATGCGGGCTTCTAATTCCAAAAAATCAAAAGGCTTTGTCAAATAGTCATTAGCGCCTAGATTAAGTCCTATTACTTTTTGCTCTACTTTTGTCCTCGCTGAAAGAATGAGAATTTTTATGGTTTGGTCTTTTTGACGAATAGTTTTTAACACATCTATCCCGTCTATTAGCGGCAGATTCAAATCCAAAATAATCAAGTCATAATCATATTGATGATAATACTGCAAAACTTCTTCACCGTCAAAAGCGCTGTCAACAGCGTAACCTTTTTGTTTCAGACCTTTAGCTAAAGCAAAGGACAAATCTGGCTCATCTTCTGCCAATAAAATTTTCATAAACTTTTCCCTCTTTATACTAAATCGCAGCGGATAAACTATCCGCCGCGACTGATTGATAATCTATTGCTTATTTCAATGGTGCTTGCGCAGTTTCCTGCCACGTTTTGCCGCCATCTTGGCTAATCAGCATTTTGCCTGTTTGGGGATCTTTTTTGCTCATAGTGATGGCTCCAGTCAAATTGTTGTCATCGCTTTTGCTGGTTACGGTGATGTTGGCGGTACAAAGTTCGGTTTGGTTATCAGCATTAAGCGCATCTTTTTCTACGGCTACAATCATCTTGGCGCCTTCCACAGTAAAATCAATGGTTTCAATGTCTTGATCAATAAAAAATTCTCGCCATACGACGCCATTTTTGCTGAGAACTAATTTTCCGGTTTCTTTATCTTTCTGCACAGCAAAAATGTTGTGATTATCTTTTTCATCAGTGACAGCGACTTGACTAACGTCATTGAAATGGCTTAAAGTAGCCGCTGGGTTATCTGCTCCTGCAGCAAAAGCTGAACCGACATTGATGGTGCATAAAGCGGCAATAGCGGCAATCATACTGGTTGTTTTTGGTGATAGTTTCATAATGGTGTCCTCCTAAAAATTTTTTTGAAATAGTGTCATAATCGCGATTGACAATTAGAGTATAGCATGGGAAAGGTTAGGAAAACGTTAGTTTTTTAGCCATATTGAAAAATTTTTTAGCGCTGTCAATAATTTTTCGTCCTGCAATTGTTGCAAGCGCAAAAAATCCTTTCGTCACCAGAATATCAGAAAACTAAAACCGGATGGTCAAATTGCATAAAATGTGTATAAGAACAACTTAAAATCCCTCAAAAAATTAAGCGAAATACATAACTACCAATAATTTGTCATTTGCCAATATAATTAAAAGCGGCTTCGAAAATATCTTCCTTTGACGCAAAATGACCATAGATTATGCTTTCAGAAAGTACCATTTCATTTGTTGACCATAAAAAGATAGCATTAAAAGAGTTGATATTTGAAAATAAAGATCAAGGTAGTATTAGAGAAAAATTGTTTGTGATAAAATGGCAAAAAGACTGGGCAAGCGCTGCAATTTTTGATAAAATATTGCTGGCGCAATAGAGCGTTGTTTAAACCGCTCGCAGCGCAAACAGGAAATTTTTTAGGAGGCAACGCGATGGATGATACATCTTTTGTAATTATTACTGGACTTTCTGGTGCCGGCAAAAGTCAAGCGGTAAAGGTTTTTGAAGATATGGGATATTTTTGTGTAGATAATTTACCGGCACCGTTAATTCCTAAATTTGCGGAGCTTTGCCAACAATCGGAAGGTAAAGTTCGTTCAGTAGCGTTGGTCATTGATATTCGCGGCGATTTATTTTTGGATGAATTAAATGATAGTTTGAATCAATTGAAAACAATGGCTGTGGATTATCAAATTTTGTTTTTGGAAGCTTCCGACGATATTTTAATCAGTCGGTTCAAAGAAACGCGACGCAATCATCCGCTCAGTCCCAGCGGCAGTATTAGTGAAGGAATCCGTTTGGAACGGGAAAAATTAAGCGATTTGCGAGGGCGAGCCAATAAGATTATTGACACTTCACGTTTAAAAAGTTCCGAATTACGAGCAGAATTGCGGCAGGATTGGGGAAACGAAGCGGTCAATATGAACGTGACGATTTTATCTTTTGGCTATAAACACGGAATCCCTATGGACACTGATCTGTTGATGGATGTGCGTTTCATTCCCAATCCTTTTTATCTGCCTGAATTAAGACCGCTGACAGGCAGAGATCGGGCAGTACAAGAATACGTTTATCAATCATCGGAAAGTCAGGAGTTTATAGAACGTTTTAGTGGATTATTATTGTTTTTGCTGCCAAATTATATTAAAGAAGGCAAAACGCACATGATGTTAGGTATTGGCTGTACTGGCGGACAGCATCGTTCTGTGGCTTTGGCCATCAAATTGGGACAAATATTAGCGGACGCCGGCTATAAAGTCAGCGTACGTCATCGGGATAGTTAGTTGGCAATAGATGATAGAAAAGGTGAGTAAAATCAAAAAGCGAGATTATATCAAATGGCTTTATCCGGGTTTAGGCATTAAACGCTGGTTTTTGCTGGTCGCTTTGGGGCTGTGCGTCGTTGTTTTGGGATTATGGAGCATGGTTAATAATCAATATACCCGCCATGCTGCCATCAATTTAGTAAATTGGCTGGAAATTGCTTTGCCCAATCTGACCTTTGAACAAGGTATTTTGTGTTTATTGGCAGGAATTGTTCTAATCGTTTTGGGGATTCAAGCTGTATTGAACCAATATTTATCTTGCGCTGATTTCCATTCGCAAGAATATTATCAAGCGAAAGAATTGCAGCAAGGACCCAATATCGTCGTACTTGGCGGTGGCACGGGTTTATCGGTATTATTGCGAGGCTTAAAAGAATACTCCAGCAATATTACGGCTATTGTTTCCGTAGCTGATGACGGCGGCAGTTCGGGTCGTTTGCGGGAACAGTTCGGCGTAGTGCCAGTAGGTGACATTCGCAACTGCATCGTTGCGTTGGCTGATCGTGAAGATATGATGGAGCGACTTTTTAGCTATCGTTTTGATCAAGGCGTTGAATTAGACGGTCATAGTTTGGGAAATTTACTTTTGGTAGCCATGAGCAATTTGAAGGGAAGTTTTCAAGATGCTGTTGCTGATATTGACCATGTTCTACATATTCGCGGGCGCGTGCTGCCGGTGGCTGATAAACCGCTGACGTTAAAAGCAGTGCTTAGCGACGGTAAAGAAATTATTGGTGAAAGCAATATCAATGAAGCGTGGCTGCCTATTGAACGATTGAGTATTTGTCCGCAAGCAACTGCCTTGACCGATGCCTTGACGGCTATTGATGAAGCTGATGCCATTATTTTAGGTCCGGGCAGCTTATTTTCTAGTGTTATTCCTAATTTGTTGGTTACAGGTATTGTAGAACATTTGACAGAAAGTCACGCTGTTAAATTTTATGTCTGCAATGTAATGACACAGCGAGGAGAAACAGATAATTATACTGCGGAAGACCATTTGCACAGTTTATTTAAACATAGCAACAGCGAAGTGGTTGATTATATTGTTATTAACGATCAATTAAGTTTGGATAGCAGTGTTCTGGCACGTTATTCTGAAGAAGGTGCCATGCCGGTACGTTACGATATGGAAATATTAGAAAATATGGGCGTAAAAGTGGTTGCCAAGCCTTTGCTCAACCATGATACACTGCTTCATCACGATGGTCAGAAGTTGGCTAGCGCTATTATGGAAACGCTCTATCGTGACAGTAGTTTTCGTGTGCGGCGAGGTTGGCTCAAAAGTTTTTGGGATCGCAAAAAATTGAAGGCGCGATAATAGGAGGCGATGGTCGATGTCTTTTTCCAATATGATCAAAAATGAATTAGCGCGGATCGAATCGCCCAGTCGTTGTTGCCAAATCGCCGTTTTGGCCGGCTTAGTGCGCATGGACGGTACGATTCTTATCGGCAGCGGCAAAAAAGTAAATTTGGAATTGGTAACAGAAAATGCAGCGGTAGCGCGCATGGCTTACAAAAGTCTGAAAAAATTATTTCAAGTAGAAACAGAAATTACTGTTCAGCGGCGTAATCGGCTGAAAAAAAATAATATTTACATCGTCCGCATACCGGCACAGCGCAAAATTTATGAAGTTTTAAGCGTTTTGGGATTGATGAAAGACGGCTTAATGTATAATCCTGATATCAATCCACGTATTATCAAAAATAGTTGTTGCCAACGCAGCTATTTACGAGGAATTTTTTTAGGCGCTGGCTCGCTTAGCGATCCAGAAAACAGCTACCATTTGGAAATTGTCACTAATAGCGAAGAATACGCCGAATCACTGATGTCACTAATGCGTCATTTTGAATTGCAGCCCAAAGTCAGCAGCCGCAAGCATAATTTGGTGGTTTACTTAAAAGAGAGCGAACAGATTATCAATTTTTTAAACATAATCGGTGCTCATCGCGCTTTGTTGGATTTGGAAAATATTCGTATTCAAAAAGATATGCGCAACCAAGTCAATCGTTTGGTCAACTGCGAAACGGCCAATATGAATAAAACCATTGACGCTGCCTTACGTCAAATTGACAATATCCAGCTAATTGCCGAAAAAATAGGGGTGGAACATTTAGCGCCGCCGCTAAGAGCAGTGGTTGAGGCGCGTTTAGAAAATCCGGAAGTTAGTTTAAAAGAGTTAGGCGCTTTAATGGATCCGCCTATTGGCAAATCAGGCATGAATCATCGTATGCGTCGTTTAGAAGAAATAGCGGAATCACTTCGTAAAAAAGGAAAAGAATAACCATGCGTAAATTATTTACAGTTTTGTCCATACTGCTCATTATTGCGCTTTGTCTACTGGTTTTCGGCGGCGCGCCATGGGCAATAGAGCAAATTAAAAATGATACCAAAGATTATTTAGCGGCTAACGGTATCCATGATGAGCAAATTTCAGCTATAGAAGGCTGTTACGATTGGCGCGGTGAGAGCAGGCGTTATTATGTAAAAGTTTATTTTCGTGACGCGCCCAACGAAGCCGTTATTTACTATTATGATCTTTCGGGCAAAATCGTCCCTTCCAATTCTTGAGAGACAAATAATTAGCAATAAGTCAGCATAAATTGGTCAAAATGTCTTTAATAATCCGCCAATAACTTTAAAAAATTGACTTATTGATGATTTTTGACGTTTTTTTGCTGGCAAATTGAGCGAAGAACGCTTATAATAGAGAGCATATAAAGTCGATTGATGACAATAAAGAATCATGAGCGGAGGGATAGTATGGGAAAGAAAACTTTGGAAGATATCAGTGTAAAAGGCAAGCGAGTGTTGGTGCGCGTTGATTTTAATGTGCCCATTGATAAGACGACGGGTGAGATTACCGACGATACTCGTATTAAAGCGACTTTGCCTAGTATTCAATACTTATTGGCACAAAACGCCAAAGTGATTTTAATGAGTCATTTGGGACGTCCTAAAGGAGAATTTAAAGAAGATTTGCGGTTGAATCGTGTTGCCGAACGGTTGAGCGAGCTGCTTGGGCAAAACGTACAAAAAACCGATGATGTCATTGGTGAAGAAGTAGAAGCAGCAGTTAATAATTTAAAAGAAGGCGATGTTCTGCTGTTGGAAAATGTGCGTTTCTATCCGGAAGAAGAAAAAAATGATGAGCAGTTTGCTGCCAAATTGGCTCGACTTGGCGATATTTATGTGAATGATGCTTTCGGCACAGCTCATCGAGCCCATGCTTCTACTGAAGGGGTTGCTCATTATTTACCGGCAGTAGCGGGATATCTGATGAAAAAAGAAATTTCAGTTCTGGGTAGTGCTTTAGAGCGACCAGATCGACCTTTCGTCGCTATTATCGGCGGTGCCAAAGTTTCGGATAAAATTGAGATTATCAAAAATCTGCTTACTCGCGTTGATACGTTAATTATTGGCGGCGGCATGGCTAATACGTTTTTGGCGGCTAAAGGTATTGCGATGGGCAAATCTTTAGTGGAAAACGATAAAATTTCGCTTGCTGCCGAACTGCTTGAACAAGCAGAAACGCAAGGCAAACAATTGTTGCTACCTATAGATTTGGTAGTCGCCGATGGAATCGACTTACCGCAAACGGCGTCTGTTTGTGTAATAGATCATGTCGGCGCAGATAAAATGGCGTTGGATATCGGTCCGGAAACCAGCAAATTATATATCGACGCCATTAAAAATGCCAAAACTATTATTTGGAATGGACCTATGGGCGTTTTTGAAGTTGAAGCCTTTGCTCAAGGAACCAATCGTTTAGCACAAGCCATTGCTGATACAACGGCTAATTCGATCATCGGCGGCGGTGATTCGGTAGCGGCTGTTAAAAAAGCCCATTTAGAAAATGCTGTCAGCCATATTTCGACTGGCGGCGGCGCTTCGCTGGAATTTTTGGAGGGTAAGCGGCTGCCGGGCGTACAAGTGTTATTGGATCGATAATGAAGAAAGAGAGGGATTGGGCTTGCGCAAACCAATTATCATTGCAAATTGGAAAATGTATAAAACAAAAGCTGAAGCGCAAGAGTTTTGCCATCAATTAAAAACGTTAACGAACGGCAACATTCCTGAAACAGCTATATGCGCACCATATACTTTACTAGATACGCTGCGAGAAAGTTTAGCAGATACTGATATTTTGCTGGGCGCACAAAATTTTTATCCACAAGAAGAAGGCGCTTTTACAGGGGAAATTTCCGTTAAAATGCTTAAAGACGTAGGCGTGCAGTTGGTTTTAATTGGTCATTCAGAGCGTCGAATGCTTTTTGGCGAAGACGATGAACTCATTCAGCGCAAATTATTATGGGCTTATGAGCATCAGTTGCAGCCAGTTCTCTGTCTTGGCGAAACATTAGCCCAACGGGAACAGAATATTTCTGAAACCGTTTGTTTAGCACAATTTGCTCACGCTGTTGACAATTTGTCAAACGAACAAATTGGTCGATTGATAGTCGCTTATGAACCGATTTGGGCTATAGGCAGCGGTAAAACTGCTACGGCTGCCGACGCTCAAGCCATGATTGGCGCTATTCGTACTTTCGTCAAGGAACGATACGATCATACAGCGGCAATGACTATGCGCGTTCTTTATGGCGGTAGCGTTAAACCCGAAAATATTGCGGAGCTTTTGGCGCAACAAGATATTGACGGTGCTTTGGTTGGCGGTGCATCTTTGGCAGCAGAAAGTTTTGCCCAATTATTAAAAGGAGCGATTACATGAAAAAACCGGTGGTTTTAATGGTCTTAGACGGTTGGGGAATCGGTGAAGCAGAACATAATGCTATCCTTACCGCTCAAACCCCTTGCATGAACGCTCTTTGGCAGAAATATCCTCATGGCAAGTTGACCTGTTTTGGTGCAGAAGTGGGCTTGCCAGATAATCAGCAAGGCAATTCGGAAGTTGGACATTTGACTTTAGGAGCGGGACGAATCATTGATCAAGATTTGACGAAAATCAATAAAGCAATTAAAGACGGCACATTTGCGCAAAATGAAGCTTTTCGTACAGTTATTGACAATTGTTTACGCTATAATAAAAAACTGCATTTATTAGGTTTAGTTTCTCCCGGCGGCGTACATAGTCATATGGATCATATGTTGGCGCTGGTCAAAATGGCAAGTGCTTCTGGCATGACTCAAGTTTATCTTCATGGTTTTTTGGATGGTCGCGATGTTGGACCGCAGACAGCGGCAGGATTTATTCAAACAGTGGAAACGGAACTGAAAACTATTGGTTGTGGTCAATTCGCTACAATTTGCGGTCGTTATTACGCTATGGATCGCGATCAACGTTGGGAACGAGTAGAAAAAGCCTATCAAGCTATGGTTTTTGGTGTCGGCGAAAAAGCTGGTTGCGCTTTAGAAGGAATCGTTCAAAGCACTGAAACTGATGAATTTATTTTGCCAACGGTAATAACAGACCAAAATGAACAGCCAATAGCAACCATTGATGATGGCGACGGCGTTATTTTCTGCAATTTTCGTGCCGACAGAGCGCGAGAAATTAGTCGTTGTTTTGTACAAAGAGAAACCGTTCCTATTTCAACCAAACCAATGACTGTCGATTTTTGTGCAATGACTCAATATTATGAAGGCATTGATGCCAGAATCGCTTATCCGCCGTTGATTATTGAGAACACTTTAGGTCAAGTGCTCAGTCATCGTCATTTGCAACAGCTACGTATTGCTGAAACAGAAAAATACGCTCATGTCACGTTTTTCTTTAATGGTGGGATTGAAGAACCCAATGCGTTAGAAGACCGTATTTTAGTTCCGTCGCCTAAAGTAGCAACGTATGATCTTCAGCCCAAAATGAGTGCGCCGGAAGTCACTCAACGACTTTTAGACGCTATTGACAGCGAGCGCTATGATTTTATTTTAGTCAATTATGCTAATACTGATATGGTTGGACATACTGGCGTAATGGCAGCTGCTGTACAAGCAGTTGAAGCGGTTGATGAGGCGGTGGAACAAATCGTCAGTCGTGTGCTGACCAAGAACGGTGCTCTGCTGATTACTTCTGATCATGGCAACGCTGAAAAAATGTTTGATTCAAAAAGCAATACGCCGCACACAGCGCATACCAATAATTATGTTCCGTTCATTATTGTTGACGATAGCGTATCGTGTGTTCATGACGGCGCTTTGCAAGATGTCGCGCCAACGATTTTAGCAATGCTCACTATCGACAAGCCCGCCGAAATGACGGGCGATAGTTTAATTGACCAATAAACTAATGTAAATTTATGAGGAGGCAAATTGTATGAGTTTTATTACTGATGTTTACGCAAGAGAAATTTTAGATTCACGAGGCAATCCTACTCTTGAAGTGGACGTTTATTTAGAAGACGGTAGTTTTGGACGAGCAGCCGTTCCTTCCGGAGCATCTACGGGCGCTTTTGAAGCGGTAGAATTGCGCGATGGCGATAAAGGACGCTATTTAGGCAAAGGAGTTTTAACGGCAGTTGATAATGTCAACACATTGATTGCGCCATCGCTGATCGGTTTGTCTGCTCTTGATCAAGCTGGTATTGACCGTCTGCTGATTGAATTAGATGGTACTGATAATAAAGGAAAATTAGGCGCTAATGCTATTTTAGGGGTTTCTTTAGCTGTTGCCAAAGCAGCAGCAGAATATAGCGATCTGCCATTGTATCGTTATGTCGGCGGCAGCAACGCCAAAGTTTTACCAGCGCCAATGATGAACATTCTAAACGGCGGCAAACATGCTGACAATACCGTCGATATTCAAGAATTTATGGTTATGCCCTTAGGCGCTGACACTTTCAGCGAAGCCTTACGTATGGGCACAGAAGTATTCCATAACTTGAAAAAAGTTTTGGCTGAGAAAGGATTAACCACTGCCGTTGGCGATGAAGGCGGCTTTGCACCCAATTTATCTTCTAATGAAGAAGCGCTGGCAGTTATCGTTGAAGCTATCAAACGCGCTGGCTATGAACCGGGAAAAGACGTTTATCTGGCAATTGATACTGCCGCTACAGAATTATACGATGAAACGACAGGATTATATCATTTTGCTGGTGAAGGCGTTAAACGTGACGCTCAGCAAATGGTTGATTTTTATGCTGATATGTGCGCAAAGTATCCTATCATTTCTATTGAAGACGGTTTAGCCGAAGAAGATTGGGACGGTTGGCACTTACTGACAGAACGCTTAGGCAATAAAGTTCAATTAGTCGGCGACGATTTATTTGTCACCAATACGAAGCGTTTAGCGCGCGGGATCAAAGAACAAACTGCCAACAGCATTTTGATCAAATTAAATCAAATTGGTACTTTAACCGAAACTTTAGAAGCCATCGAAATGGCGAAAGAAGCTGGCTATACGGCTGTTGTGTCTCACCGTTCTGGTGAAACAGACGATACCACTATCGCTGATATTGCTGTAGCAGTTAACGCTGGTCAAATCAAAACTGGCGCGCCTTCGCGTATTGACCGCGTAGCAAAATATAATCAGCTATTACGCATTGAAGAAGAATTAGATGATATTGCTCAATACAAAGGATTAAGTGGTTTTTACAATATCAAGCGTTAATCAATAAGCAAAAAATAAAAGAGTCGTTTTGGCGAAAAAAACTTTCGGTTAAAACGACTCTTTTTATGAGCATGCATTTCAAAATCATTTCTAAAATACATATTTAGCGTCACATCGTTAACTAATATCATAAATTATTCTAAAAACATATCACTTATATAAACAGTTATAAAGGGGACTTTAATTTGTCGAACGACGAAACAGCCAGTGAAAAAATCACTGGCTGTTTCAAAAAAACTATTATAAAAATTTATTCAAATTTTATTGCTGGTTGTCATATTGCTGTCTTTCAATAATACGTCATGAGCACCGCCTTCGATAATGCTGGTAGCGGAAACCAATGTAATTTTAGCTTTTTGCTGCAATTCTGGAATCGATAAAGCGCCACAGTTGCATATGGTCGATTTGACTTTGCTTAACGAGGCTTGAACATTATCTTTCAAACTGCCCGCATAAGGTACATAAGAATCCACGCCTTCTTCAAACGACAATTTACCAGCGCCGCCTAGATCGTAGCGTTGCCAATTACGTGCGCGACTGGAGCCTTCTCCCCAATATTCTTTCATGTAATTGCCGCCAATATTGACTTTATTGGTAGGACTTTCGTCAAAACGAGCAAAATAACGTCCCAACATGATAAAATCAGCACCCATTGCTAAAGCTAATGTCATATGATAATCAAGCACAATACCACCATCAGAACAAATTGGAATATAAACGCCAGTTTCGGCGAAATATTCGTCGCGGGCTTTAGCGACTTCGATTACGGCTGTAGCTTGTCCGCGTCCAATACCTTTTTGTTCACGAGTGATGCAAATAGAGCCGCCGCCAATGCCGATTTTGATAAAATCAGCGCCTGCTTCCGCTAAAAAGCGAAAGCCGTCACGGTCTACAATATTGCCTGCGCCAACTTTGACAGAATCGCCATATTTATGACGAATAAAATCAATAGTTCGCTTCTGCCACTCGGAAAACCCTTCTGAAGAATCAATACAGAGAACGTCAGCTCCTGCTTCAACTAAAGCCGGCACCCGTTCTTCGTAGTCGCGAGTATTGATACCTGCGCCGACAATATAGCGTTTATTTTCGTCAAGCAATTCATTGGGATTTTCTTTGCGTGAATCATAATCTTTTCTAAAAACGAAAAACAATAGATTTTGATGATCGTCAATAATTGGCAAAGCATTTAATTTGTGATCCCAAATAATATCATTGGCTTCTTTCAAACTGGTACCTTCTTTAGCATAAATCAACTGTTCAAAAGGAGTCATAAACTGGCTGACCGGCGTATCCAAAGGTGTGCGGCTAATGCGATAGTCACGACCGGTGACAATGCCCAGCAATTTGCCATTGGCAGTACCGTCTGCTGTAACAGCGGCAGTTGAGTGACCGGTTTTTTCTTTTAACGTTAAGACGTCTGCAAGGGTTTGATCGGGACGAATATTAGAATCGCTAGTAACGTAGCCTGCTTTATGCTTTTTGACTCGGCGAACCATAGCGGCTTCATTTTCGATAGACTGAGATCCGTAAATAAAAGAAATGCCGCCTTCTTTAGCTAAGGCGATGGCCATGTTATCATCAGATACGGATTGCATAATAGCTGATACCAAAGGAATATTCATGGTTAGCGGACAATCTTCTTGTCCTTTTTTAAATTTCACTACAGGGGTTTGCAAACTGACATTGGTGGGTGTACATTCTGAAGACGAATATCCGGGAACTAGTAAATATTCATTAAAAGTATGCGACGGTTCATCATAAAAATAAGCCATTGTTTATACCACTCCTTCGATAGATTTGATTAGCTTCAATACGTTGTAATTAACTAAATATTATATCGGTCAGCGTGAAGAAATGCAACTATTTTTTGCAGATTGCTTATGGCATCAAAGTTTAAGGTTAAATTCAACATAAATACGTTTTAAGAATTCTGTTTTAGGCGTGTTAAAATGCAAAACTCCATTTTTAGAAAACGTTTCTGATATATAAAACTATACGATTACAGAATTTATAGGAATGTCTTTATTGCGCTTTGTTAAGTTCCTCATAACGTTTTGACTGGATTCCAAACAAATGAGCCAGACTTTTGTCCATTTTTTGAAGAACGCGATAATCATCACTGGAAACTGTAATATTAAGCGCCCAACTCAAATCTACATGTATAATATATTCCGATGAAATGCCATAGAAATGTATTTCATCACTAAACCATGTCTTTTGTAATTGATATGGCTCCAATAAATGCTCTATCAATTCCATCTGCGTTGTCCATTGAATACCTTGTACTGACTTTTCAAATAAAATCTCACGAAATTTTTTGGGGGAAGCCGCAAATTCAATTTGATATAAATACTGCGTATCTTGCATTTTCCGGAATGCCATTTGAAACAAGTAGTTTTCAAAAGAACTTGAGAACAATTGTCCATCAAATTTATGGACAGGTGGATTTTCTCCTTCTGTCAGTTTCAAAAACAACACACTTTCTGACCAATGTGTAGAAAACAGCATATATTCATTGATATCAATATCAAAGTTATCTATGTAACGGAGATAATCCCTTAATATGCTGTCAATATTGACTTCTGTATCCCCATCCCATTCCTGCTCCAATAATCCATTGTCGTTTTGTCCCATCTCCTCTAAAAACAGTAAGTAAGCGTATGGGATACTTTTTCCATGTCGTTTTAAGCCAGATATTTCTTCCAGTGCATGGATTTGTTTTTGTGATGCAGGTTCAACTTTTTCTGACCACTGTTTATCTATAGCGTTCATTGTTTTATAAAGTCTTTCGATCATTGTTTCCAAAGAACCTGCTTCAAAAGCAATTTCATTTAACACCAAGATGTTATCTCCCTTTAGCAGTTCTAATTTGTGTATTTTTAATAGAATACCACAATTACACTCGTATTTCTATCAAATGGGGATACAATTCCGAAAAAGGAGATGCAAAATTAGCGATGCTTTCTTCATGTGTTCCACTCCGTTATTTTTAATTTTCGTTCTCCAATTCAGCCAATAATTGTTCTAAAAGCCGCCATTGAGTTAATTTATCTTGGCGTTTCATCGTATGTGCTGGACTAGTTGAAGGCATTTTATAATGCGTCATTGTCTGAAAAAGCTGCGGAAAATACTTTTTAAAACTTTGCTCTGCTTTCGTACCATTAAACAAAATTGCTTTGATTAGCGGATATTCTTTAAAAAAAACGTCAAAATCGTTAGCTATCTCATTAGTGATGTTGCTATCCAAGCTGCCTTCTCGTTCGCAGCTGCCTAATACATCCCATAACGCTAAACGATGAGATAAAATCAAGCGCTTTTTTTGCTCATAATCATTGCTGTAAGTCTCGCCAAATAATTCAAAAAGCATTGGCCAAAAATAATTTTGTCCATGACCATAATATTGTCCCAATTCTAAGGACCGTATGCTAGGCATTGACCCCAAAATTAAAATACGACTATCTTTATCGATAATAGGCGCAAACGAATAAATCATTTTTTCCTCCTGAAAGCAGTTGTCTATTTTATTTTCTACTAAGCAATTTTTGTGGTTACAATATATTCATAATAACCAATTCAAACGATTGACGTGAAGTGATAATTTGATTATCGTAGAAGCCATAGCATCAAAATTTTTAGCAAATCTTTATGGTTGATATTTTATCGAAAAAATTATACCAAAATTTTGTAAAGTTTAAAAGGGATGATCGCAACAACCAAGGTTTATTCAACAAAAACGTTATGTAACGACCAAAAAGCGCAGTAGAATTTTTTATGTATCTCGAAATCATTGAATTGTGTTATAATCAATTTAAAACTTATGGGAGGTGCTATCATATGGATGAACGATTGGAAAAACAACTGAATTTCATTTTAGAAATTGATCAAGAAAAAAATATTTTTCGCCAAACCTATCTATCCGGACACAAAAGACAAGAAAATGACGCCGAGCACGCATGGCATATGGCAATTATGGCTTATTTGTTAAAAGAATACGCTAACGAAACTATAGATGTTGCCAAAGTTATGCTGATGTGTTTGATACATGATATTGTAGAAATTGAAGCTGGCGATACATACGCCTACGATACCGAAAATTTGAAAACACAAAAAGCTAGAGAAGACGCTGCGAAAGAAAAAATCTATGCTCTTTTGCCAAAGGATCAACAACAAGAATTGATTGCTTTATTTGATGAGTTTGAAGCCTATGAAACAGCGGAAGCCAAATTTGCTCATGTCATGGATAATTTGCAGCCAATTTTACTCAATAATAGTAACGGCGGCAGCGACTGGAAAGACCATCAAGTAACAGCGCAGCAAGTATATGAACGCCAAACCAAAACAAAACTGGGCTCTACAAAGTTGTTCAACGTTATAGACCAAATCCTTCAGGAACATATCGAAAGCGGTAATTTGCTCTAAAACTCTTTTTTGTATTATTTTTCATCAAGCTGCAAAAATACTTTAAAAAAATTCAAAGCATGAAAATTTTATCATATCTCACGAAATAAAATCTTTTTAAATGAACTGTGCCGTTTAAACGTCTTATTGCTGATGTTGTCTTGTTGAATTGAAACTTTTTTGATAAAATACAAGCAAAGAATGAATCATGAATATGATTTTTCCGAAATACTTATCGGAGAAGATTTTGCTATGTATCTGAAATGCTTTGTACAAAATGAGAAAATTACCGCAAAGATGTGGAATGGATCACATTATGTCGTGAAATTTTGTCGAAAGCAGAATTGTTTAAGCCTTGCTATTTGGTAGATGAGCGAGGATAAGTAAGAGAAAATTCATTTCATACTTAATAATACTGAAAAGGTGACGCTATGAAACTTGATGATATGAATTATTTTGTCAAAACGGTTAACGCCAAGTCCATCAATAAAGCGGCTAAAATATTATTCATGACACAGCCTGCTTTAAGTCGTAAAATCAGCGCTATAGAACAAGAGCTCGGTTTTCCTTTGTTGGAACGCTCTCAGCAGGGAATTGTGCTGACAAAAATTGGTCAAAAAGTTTACGATGACTGTGTGAAAATCCTTGAACTTTATACTGCTTGCAATCGACAATGGCAGGATATGTTTTTGCAGGAGAAGAAACAAACGACTATTGTACGTATTGTTGCATTGCCAATGATTTGCAATACAGTGATGAATCAAATATTTTGCGAGGTATCGCAAAAATATCCACAAATTCAGCTTCTTTTGTTTGAAGCGCAATTGCCGGATATTTTGCAAAAAACGCTGGAAGCTCCGCACACTATTTGCTTCAGTCATTATAATGACCAAACGCAAAAAGAGATAGATACTTTTGCCAACGAACACGATATGCAGCTCAAGCCACTCTTTGACGACGAATATAAATTTTTTGCTAGCTTTGACAATCCCTTGAGTGGGCAGAAAGGTCTAAGTATCATCGATTTAAAAAATTACCCATTGGCAACTTATTCAATCAATACAGAAAATGCAACCAATGCTCAATTTGCCGCCGCTGGTTTACTTGATGTCTTCAATATACATTCTAAGAATAACATTTTTCTTAGCAATCGCTATACTATTATGGAATTAACGGCTTCTAATCAAAGTATTATGATAACGGGTGATATCATTACTCGCCATGAAACTCATCGTAAAAATGTTCAAATCATACCCTTGGTTGTAACAGATTTTCATCTGCCAATGACATATTACATTATGTATGCCAACAAGACTACCATAGAAGAAACCATTATTGCCGATATGTTATGCCACTATTATTGTTCTTTACAGAATATCTAAAAATGAGCAAGGATAATCTCTTATAGCGGATTATCTTTGCTCATTTTGTTGATATTTTTGTTAGTTTTCCAGCTTCAAAAAGTTAGCAGCATTTTTGTACATAATATTTTCGATAACTTCTGGACGCAGATTTTCCAAATAATAAGCAACTGCGCTTTCCATATCAGCACAGGGATAAGCTGAGCCAAACATAAATTTTTGTGAAAGCATATAATTGGCGGCTTCTATATAATCTCGTCCGCCAGCTACATGGAATGAATAAAGATCGGGTGATAAATAAACGCATGGCTCTCTGAAGGCTACTTGCACAGCGGTTTCTACCCAAGGCCATCCAGCATGGCATAATACCATTTTCAGCTTAGGAAATTCTTGCGCCACAATAGCGGCATGAGTAGCATTGCAATATTCTGGCGTTGTCCCATGTAAGCCGCCAAATGAAATCATCAAGGGAATATCATTCTGCGCACAATAATCGTAAATTGCAAATATCCTCTCATCATCCAAATGTAAGCCATTCATCCCCGGCTCCAAAAACGGCGCAACACAAGGACCATCTACCACATATTTTTTGATAATATCTATTGATTCTTGACCACCAATGGCAGATAATCCGCAAGCCCCTACAAATTTGTCAGGATATTGTTCTAGCAACTCAATTAAAGCATCATTTTCATAACCTCTCTGATTTTGGCGGATAGATACTACGCCAGTGGTTATATTTGCCGCAGCCATTTCCTCTAACAGCATAGGCAAAGATTTTTCCCGTACAGATGGCGCCATCTTCATACCAAAACGTGGAGCGAAATTTTTTACGGCCGTTAAACCATCATACGTCTCATCGTAAAAGCTCTCCAAATATGGCTGAAACGGTGGACGAACACGCATGTCAATAATTTTCATGATACTCTCTCCTCAAATTAAATTTTTTATTAGATTATTGTAAGTCTATTAAATAAGCCCCATAAAGTACCACCATGGCAAAACGATAACCCAAAATAAAACTAATGTAATACCCATTTTGATAATATTGTATTTCATAAATTCCTTCATACTCATGATGCCAAAACTGAAAAGAACGAGCAAATACGCGTTTTCATAGGGAAAAAACACCATATCATTAGCAAAAAACATTGCCATAAACGGCAACAGTGGATAATGAATACCTAATCCTGTTCCCAACGCAGCCAACGGACCGGGGAACATTCCCTGCATAGCCGATGGGGTCATAAGCACGTTCATAATAATACCGAAAATGATACATAAGAATAAAAATACCGGCTTAGGACATCCTTGCAAAAGAGGTGTTACATATGTGCTGATAGCTGGTCCAATGCCTACCGCACCACCTACATTGCCAATACCCATACAAGAGGCGATAAACACGATAAATCCTAAGTTGACTGTATCCAACGATTTTTCTCTCGTTGCGATATCAATGCCAGGCAAAAAGGCAAGCATTGGAATGATAATGAAGCCATAATTCACATCCCAACGGTGAATAGGCTGAGTAAAAATATAAGCGAATAATACAACAGCCAATACAGCAGCTTTCTTTTCTTCAAAGGTAACTTTACCCAACTTAGCATATTCTGCCTCAAAATATGCTTGACCACCATTTAACATCTTATTTGGCTTGTACAGCTTAAAGAAAATGAAGACAATAATAAATTGCATCACTGTCAAAGGTAAATTATACAGTGGTATTTCCCAGCCTGACATTTGGAAATCTGGCACTGCCATCTGAACACCAGCACCCCAAAAGGCAATGGTTAGAGGATTATAAACCAAATTTAAGGCTGTTGTGGAAACAATCTGCCCAACAATCATGATTAAAATACCTTCTTTGGTATTTTCCAAATGTAATGCCTTAACCACGCCATAACAAAGAATCAGCGTAACCATCCAGCCACTAGAGAAAGTAAGTTGCATAACGAATAGTCCAGCAATCATCAATGCCATTAAAAGCTTTATCAAACTATCCTTGCATTTTGTGCCTGCCCACAAGACGATTCGACGGAGCAGACCGCTTTCATCTAATATATTAGCGAAAATCATGCCACCAATACACATGAAAATCATGAAGCTGGAGGACCAAATTCCTAATGCTGTATTAACTGGTACGGCCTTTAGAATAACATACATTACTGGCAACAATAAGCCGACTAAAAGATTAGGCGCTAACTCGAAAGCTGCCAAAGACAAACACAGTTGCCACCAAAAAAGCACGCATTTCAAAGGTAAATACATCGTTTACGGGAATCAAATAAATACAAACAGGCATCAAAATTGCGGCAAGCCATTTTATTTTTGTAACCGTATTTGACATATCATTTCACCCTTTCCCTAATGATTTAAAGAAATTTTTATTTGTAAATAACTTCTCGCGCGAATTAAAACTATTTACAATATAAATTGTAATGTATTATTTTTGCTTTGCATAATGCTATCCAAAGCAACTATTATGTCAAAATAGCATAATCAATTTTGATATTATAGTTGCGACAAACAGTAAAATGATTGCGGTTAAATTACATTAAAGATTTTTGATATTTCTTGTCACCACAAAGGATAAATGATATACTAAACTTGGTCATAGATTTTCAGCGTGCTATTTTACTTAGCGTTGTGAAGAAAATTTTTAAACAAATTTTGCAGAAACTAAAGAAAGGACGTGCCTAAATGAGAAAAGCAAAGCGTTTATTGACGTTGGTCATAAGCGGATGTTTATTATTTAATTTCGCAACAACGCCAGCGTTTGCTGAGTGGCAAGAGGATTGGCTAAATAATATCAATTTGGAGCATCGAACCATAAAAAAACCAACCATTGATTTTAATCAATACGTAAAAGATGATGGATCAGAATACACGACAGAAGATTTGCTGCAATACAGCAGCTATAATCAAAATTTTGACGGTAATACTGTTTTGACTTTGCAACAAGTACAAAACGATTTGGCTATTTTATTTGAAGGTCTCAAAAGTACCTACGGACCATACTACTATTTTGGCGGTGATGAAGTTTTTTTGAGCGCTAAAGCGGCTATTTTAGAAGATTGTCGTCAAAGTGACCCTTTGACAGCAGCAGTTTTGGTGCAGTCGATGCAAAAGCATTTATCTTTTATTCAAGATGGTCATTTTACCATTAATCGCAAAAGCAGCGGACGGCCTATCGTTTCTTATCTCTATCAAACCACCGCTTTTGTATTAAAACAAGATGGCTTTCATCGGCAAAGTGATAATTTATTAGTAGCGGCTGTTGATGGTGTGGACAATCTGCACAAGCTCTTCGGTCGCAGCATTTCACCAGAAGGTGAGCTGATTTATTATCCTGTTGTTTTAGCGCCGTTGGCAGAAAATGCCAAAGGACATCCGCATGATTTGATTGTTCATTATCAAGACGGTTCAACGGAAATTTTGTCAACGGAAGATTATCAATCTTATTATGATAAGAGCGAGCAAATGGTTAGTCTTCATTATCAAGAAGGAATTCCTGTGGTTTTTGTTCGCAATATGTATTTTGATGAAGCTAAAGGCGATCAGCTGGGTAAACAATTTTTGTCTTATGCAGAGCAGTTGAAAAATGAGCCGGTAGTCATTGTAGATTTACGGTCAAATGGCGGCGGCAATAGTTTATTGCCGTTAAAATGGCTAGAAATTTATGCTGGAGAAAAAGTGCCGACTAATGCCATCGGTTTAAAGCGCTGGACGATGGATGATTTGGCGGCCTATGATGAAAATAAAGATAATCCTTATTACGCTTCAGCGGCAACATTTATGGCTTATGATCCACTGGAAAGCTTTAACGACAATTATATGCTAGCTGGCGTGCTTGAAGATAAATTTATTGATAATAATCGCTTGCTGATCATTTTGACTGGCAAAAATACGGCGTCAGCGGCAGAAGTTTTCGTCGATGCCGCTCACAATATCGCTAATACGTTAGTTATTGGTGATAATACTTATGGCGTAGGCGTTAGCAACGCTTACACCAATATTATTCTGCCTCAAACTAATATAGCGGTGCAACTAGGCAGTGATTTGATTTTGTATCCCGAAGATTATTTTCCCGAATATGTTGGATTGAAGCCTGACATTTGGGTAAAAGGCGATGCAGAAATGTTGGCGGTAAAACTGATTAAGCAGCTAAAAACACAATCTTAATCCAATCGTCAACAGTTGTAGTAAGATACTTTTTTAAAGGAAAAAATGAAACCCCGATAGCAATTGCTGGCATTAAAGCCGCATTTCTATCGGGGTTTTTCTATGTTGCAAATTTTTATTTTGCAACAGTTCTCTTACTGTAGAAATGATTAAAAATCATTTTTTTAGCAAAGCATATTTTCCATTTATTTGAATACTATGTTAGAGCAGGGATATCTTAACAGCAACCGCCGCCGCCAAAGGAACAGAACAGCAAGAAGATAATGGCTAAGATAATGATCCACCAAATCCAGTTGCCGCCAAAGCCGCAGCCGTTATTGTAAGCGCCGCCACAGTTGCAACCGCAGCCACAACCGCAATTATTATTGTAAGCGTTAGCGGTTTCGTAGCCGCAACCGTTATCATAGCCGCCGCAACCGCAAGAAGATACTTGTTCGTTCATATTAAAAACCTCCTAAGTGGGATTAAAAATTTTAAAATTTACGTGCTGAATAACCATTTGACTAGCCAGAGAATAATAATCAGCAGTAAAATATTTTCAAAGTAATAGTAACTTAAAGACATATCGTATTCTTGTTGAAACATAGATTTCTATCCTTTCACTTCAAAATCCGCTAATGAAGAAAAGGCGGTCTTTTGAAGGGCTCACGAAAGCCTTTGGTAAACTTTTCGCCGGTTTGAGCCATCCGGTCGATGAAGGGAAAAAATTCTTCAAAAGCATTTAACAGATGATCGACACTATCGGCAAAACCACGAATATTGGTGGTAGTGTTCTTTAAATGACTGACCGTTCTGACTAAAGGCTGAGTTGTTCTTGAGTGCTCTGTCTGACGTTGTTCGTTCATCGTGACCTCCTTTGGATAAAGGTCAAGGGGGAGTGGAGAAAATCCCCCTTAGTCAAGCAGAATTTATTTAGCAGGCGCCGGCTCCGCAGCTATTATTGCAGCCACCGCCAAAGATACCGCAGCTGAATAACCATCTCAATAACCAAATGATGATGATGAGCATGATAAGCGTTTCAAAGAAGTTACCGTTGCAGCCGCAGCCAAAATTACCAGAAGTGCAGCCGCAACCTTCTTCACAGCCACCCCAACCAAAACCGTATTGACTTGTTAAGTTTTCAGACATAATAAATCCTCCCTGTTGTTTAAGTTGTTTTAAAGGTCATTAACGACCTTACATTGTTAATATATGTCATGAGGCAAAAATGGTTAAAGGTTCTCATGATTTTTTTCAATTTAATTTTTGGCTTTGGCTAAATAGAAAAGGAGGTGTTGTCGATGGAAATGAATAATTTTCCTATTCCGCAAAATTTAGAGGAGATTAAGGGTTTGCTTGCTCAGTTTGAAGCGTTTATTCCCGAAGATAAGCGTCAAATTATCAATCAGACGCTGGCCGATATTGAACAAAATGGCGGAATTCGTGATGAAGCGCATGGACGCGAGCTTTTGGGCAACTTACTGAGCGCTTTAGGAATCATGCCAGTATAACAAAAGAGTTTTTAAATAACGTTTGGTTTCAGCCGGAAAAATATTTTCCGGCTGAAAGGAGGCGAAAAAAATGGACAAACTTTCGACGCGTTGGAGCGAAAAACGGCTGTTTTATGTGTTCAATTTATTTTTGGTACTTTCTGGTCTAGGGTTTGGAATCTTGGCTTGCTATGTTTTAGGCGATGACAAACTGGCGCTTTTAGGGCAATTTTATTCGGGCGGTATGGGACAGATTGCCCTTGCTTCGCGAGGTGAATTGGCTAAAACTGCCATAGAGAGTAATTTATACGATTTGTGCAAAATTGCGTTTTTTGGATTGTGTATTATTGGTATTCCCTTTATCAGTGCGGTTGTTTTTATTAAAGGATTTTCGGTAGGATTTGCTATCAGCTTTATTATGACTAAAACTGGTGCCAGCGGTTTTTTGGTTGCAATTATCAGCATTGTCATTCCAAAAATGATCTACTTGCCAGCGCTCATTATGGCGTCTTCCTATGCTATGAGCGGCAGTTTGCAAATTTTAAGGGGTAGTCGTTATGATTTTAGCCGTCTTTTGGCCGGCTATTGCGTTACTATGATTACTTTGGCATTGTTGATGATAATAGCGGGTACTGCTGAAGGATTTGCGGCAATTTATGGCGCGCAAACGCCGCTTAACTAGACATTTTGTTTGGTAGTCAGGATAATTGATGATATAATGGTGATGAGGTGTTGACCATGATAGCAAAGATTATCGACGAATATTTAGTTTATCTGACAGCAGAACGAGGCATGAGCGAAAATACCATTGCCGCATATCAGAACGATATTTTGCGTTTTGCGGCTTATTTGAAAGAAAAATCGCTAACTGATATCACACAGATGGACAAATATTGTTTGAAAAATTATTTAGCTTATCTTTTGCAGCTTAATTTATCCGCAGCCACCTGTGCTCGCAATGTAGCGTCGCTAAAAAGTTTTTTGAAATTTTTATTCACGGAAAAATATATCGCCAAAAATCTTAGCGCTGAAATTTCAGGACCGAAAAAAGAACAAGTATTACCTAAATTTTTGACCATAGAAGAAGTTGACCATTTATTATCGCTGCCTAAAGTTTCTACAATTATGGGCTGTCGCGATAAAGCCATGTTAGAATTATTATACGCTACGGGCGTACGGGTCAGCGAATTGATTAGTTTGCACATTAGCGATCTTAACTTTGAAATGGCGTATGTACGCTGTTTGGGAAAAGGCGGCAAAGAACGGATTATTCCTATGGGCGATCTAGCTATACAAGCAGTCAACCACTATATCCAGCATTGTCGTCGCCAAGTTGACGGTCATCAAGAAACCGATGTACTTTTTCTCAATCATCGCGGGAAAAAATTGACGCGGCAAGGTTTTTGGAAAATTATCAAAAAGTATGGTCGAGAAGCAGGGTTTTCTATAGAATTAACGCCCCATGTTCTGAGACATTCTTTCGCTACGCATTTGTTGCAAAATGGTGCTGATTTGCGAGCAATTCAGGAAATGTTGGGACATGCTGATATTGCTACAACGCAAATCTACACTCATTTGTTGTACGAACAGCTGCTTGATGAATATGATAAGGCACACCCCAGAGCATAAAAAATATGAGGAGAAGAAACATGAAAAAAGTTATTTTAATCGTATTAGACAGCGTTGGCATTGGCGCTGCACCAGATGCTGAACAATATCATGACAATGAAAGCAATACATTAGGACACATTATTGAGCAAATGCCTGATTTTAAACTAGACCATTTACAATCGTTAGGATTAAGCAGAATTGATGGTGTTAATGGACTAGACTTAACGCCGTTACGTGCAGGCTCTTTTTATGGACGTTTGCAAGAAATATCTCGCGGCAAAGATACGGTAACTGGGCATTGGGAAATGACGGGTATTGTCACCAAACAACTTTTTCCTACTTATCCTAAAGGTTTTCCTTTAGAGATGGTAACAGCTTTTGAGCAAGCGGCAGGCGTGAAAGTAATTGGCAACGAAGTGGCTTCTGGTACGGAAATTATTGCTCGATTGGGACAAAATCATTTGGCTTGCGGTTATCCTATTTTATATACTTCTGCCGACAGTGTTTGGCAAATGGCAGCTCATGAAACGGTAGTACCTTTAGAACAACTATACCATTATTGTGAAATTGCTAGGGAATTATTTAAAACGCCGCCGAATAATATTGGTCGCATTATTGCTAGACCGTTTATCGGTGAAAATGGGAATTTCACTCGGACAGCCAATCGTCGTGATTATGCACTGGCGCCAAATAAAAATAATCTGCTTTGCGATTTGGTTGTACAAGAACAACAGGTAATAGCCGTTGGCAAAATCAATGATATTTTTGCGCAACAAGGTATCACAAAAGCGATTCATATTGAATCCAATCAAGATGGTATTGAACAAACGATTAACGCTTACCGCCAGCTAGAAAACGGTTTGATTTTTACCAATTTGGTGGATTTTGATGCTAAATACGGTCATCGCCGTGATGTCATGGGTTATGCGCAAGCATTGATGGATTTTGACGAAGGGTTATCAGAATTGCTCAATAGGCTGGATAAAGACACGCTGTTGTTAATTACGGCTGATCATGGTTGTGATCCGACTTTTCGCGGAACCGATCATACTCGAGAATATGTGCCGTTGGTTGGGTTGTGTCCAAATAGCAAGAAATGCTATAATCTGGGTACAAGAGTGGGTTTTGGCGACATTGGCGCATCAATAGCGGCATTTTTGGGAATCAATTATTCAGGAGAAGGACAAAGTTTTTATGCAGTTTTAGAAGAAAAATGAGGTGAAAATTTATGCGAGCATATGATATTATTGCCAAAAAACGGGATGGCATGAGCAATACAGCAGAGGAATTAACCTTTTTGCTTACAAGATATATTAAAGATGAAATTCATGACGATCAGATGGCAGCTTGGCTGATGGCGGTTTATCTAAACGGAATGACTGAAAAAGAAACAACTGATTTGACTCAAGTGATGATGCATTCCGGCGATTGTCTGGATCTATCAGCGATTGATGGCGTGGTGGTAGATAAACACAGCACTGGAGGCGTTGGTGACAAAATAACATTGGTATTAGCGCCTATTGTTGCAGCGGCAGGCGTACCAGTAGCGAAACTTTCAGGCAGAGGCTTGGGATTTACTGGCGGAACTATTGATAAATTGGAAGCTATTCCGCAGTTGCAAACAACATTGAGTAACGACGTTTTTATAAAACAAGTCAATGATATTGGCTTGGCTATTGCAGGACAAACGCAGAATCTAGCGCCAGCAGACAAAAAATTATACGCTTTAAGAGATGTGACGGCTACAGTTGAAAGTATTCCTTTAATCGCCAGCAGTATTATGAGCAAGAAATTAGCGGCAGGCAGCAGCAAAATTTTGCTCGACGTAAAATTTGGTCAAGGAGCTTTTGTTAAGAATTTAGGTGAAGCGCGGAAATTAGCGCAAATGATGGTACATATTGGGCAAAATTTAAACCGTGAAACGATAGCGGTTCTTAGCAGCATGGCACAGCCTTTAGGTTATGCTATTGGCAATGCGTTAGAAGTTGAAGAAGCTATTAGCGTTTTGCGTGGTGAAGGACCAGAAGATGTTCGTCGCTTATGTTTGATTTTGGCGGGAGAAATGTTATGCTTAAACGGCAAAGTTAAAACAGCGCAAGCTGGCGAACGCTTAGCGTCAGATATGCTTGATACTGGCGCCGCTTATCAAAAATTACTGCAAATGATTGCGCGCCAAGGTGGTGATGTTGATACTATTATACAAAACAAACTCCCCAAAGCCACTTGTCAGCGCAAAATATTCGCTTCGCAGAACGGCTATATTCACCATATTAACGGTCAAGCTGTGGGAACAGCCAGCATGATTTTGGGAGCAGGTCGCGAACGCAAGGAAGACGCTATAGATTTGACGGCAGGATTGCGAGTGAACAAAAAAATCGGTGATGCGGTTTCAGTGGGTGAAGAATTGGCAACACTTTATTATAATGAATCTTTTGCAGCAAAAATCCATGAAGCGGAAAATATTTTACTTAACGCATATCATATTGCTGAACAAAAAGTAACAGCGCCTTCTTTGGTAGCAGAGATTATCAAGGCCGAGTAGCTTAATTAGTATTAGACACCTTTTCAGCTAGCTGCGCATACCATGATATCAAGTGAGCAGCCAAAACTTGTCATGGGGAGTGGATTAAATGGAAACCAAAGAATTTAAAGAGCAGCTAGAAGATTTGCTATATTATCGCAACGAACGTTTGGCTGGTGGCAATATCAAAAATTTATCCGTTGCCAAATTATGCTATAAAGAAGTTATGCCAAAAACTAAACCGGTTACGCAAATGACTGCCGAACCGGTAATAATGGAAACTAAAGAAAGTGATCATGCCGTCTGCAAGCCAACGGCATATCAAAACTATGCGCTCACTGCTTTGCAAAATATGCAAAAAATACCTGCCACTCAGCAAGACTGCGTATCGGAATACCAAAATTTGACGACGACCAATCCTTGCTTAGTAAACGACGCTCATCCGGACGACGATATGATGCAGCCATCTTTTTGTGACGGCGATTTCGCTGCACAACTATGTCGTATTGAGCAAATGCTGCGAGAAATGTACGTGACAAATCAGGAACTTTTCAAAAGCGTTATTATGTATTGTCAAACTTATTCTGGTTCTGGTCAATAAAAACGCAGTGGAACTAAAAACATCAAAATCAATAGACCTGTTGAAAAATTAAAATTTTCAACAGGTCTATTGATTTATCGTCACTTTTTCAGCCAACAGCTTTATTCTTGGGAGAATAAAAAATGACAACAGAATTATCGCGTTATGGGGGCGCCTAGTAGCAGATTTTTCGTTGGTCTTCGGTAAACTACGGTTGATAATAACCATGGTTAACAATAGCTTCGCGATAAATATTTCCCAAAGTATCATATCCGCTAGTTTCTAAAGAACAAAACTTGGTCAGACGGCTTTTCAATAAATAATCAATTTGTTCCAGCTCGTTAATATCATCGCTGTAAATAATGGCTTGACGCTCAGTCAAAATGATCTGCGCACGATATTGTTTAGCTAAATTAGCGCCATTTTTGAGAATATCAATGGTTTTCAGCCATTTATAACAAGTTCCTTGCGCAAATTCGCCGCTGATAATGACTTCTGGTATATGACCAAAAAATTCTGTAAGCGCCAAAGATTCCTGAACTCGGTAACAGCGTACAGCAAAATTCTCAGCTAACAAAAGTTCCGCTTCTTGTTCGGCGGGTAAAACGTCCATTACTAAAACCTTTTTGAGAAAACAACCGTCATTTTCTGTGACAGTTTCCATATACATTTCAATGTTTAGCAATTTTTGATTTGGGGCAATGACTAATAATTTGACTAAATGGCAGTCGTTATTCTTTGCGTGGCTTTCACGATAGGAACGTATCACTTGATGGTTTTCCAACTCATGATACCAATGTTTCATATAAAATGAACGTTTTCCTAATTGTTGACGGTTGCTGGCGGCATACAAATTGTAGATTAAACTACTGTCTTTACAGCTAACAGCATGAAGATAGACATTAAGCAAAGCGTCGGCATCAAAATGAAATTGGTATGAATAATATGCTTCTGGCTTTTCTGCCTTATAATGAAAAGCATTGGCAATGTGTTGCGCCAGTACGGAATTTTGTGTTTCTTCTGATGTTTGATATTGGCACTGCACTAAAGAGTCATGAAGCAGCAGTAAGAAATCTTGGTAACTAATTTTTTGGTCATAAACATCCTGTAGCTCTTTAAGCAAATAGGGTTCATCTTTTAAGTAAAAGATTTTTTCGGTAATAATACCTTTTGGATAAAAAGGCAGTGTTATCATTTCGCCCGTTTGGCCATCACGATCTAAAATCACAGCACAACATTCGCTGGCGATTCTTTGAGATGATGAAATAAAAACATACGTCGGTTCATTAAAATTTGAATCATTCATCAAAGCAACCCATCTTTCTTTTTATCATATTGTTTTAATGCATAATCAATTATAAAATTTTAGCGTTTTATTATGTTTGATTTTCGCTTATGTTGTTATTTCGGTCTTCTTTTGGAAAATCCTTCCTGTTTTATCCAAAATTTTACTATTTTTACCAATTTATGATTTTCTATAAAAATGAGCCGTTTGATGTATTTTCATCAAACGGCTTATTAGTTTATTTATGATATAATACGCGTACAGAATTTAATACGCAAAGCATAGCAACGCCAGTGTCAGCAAAAACCGCCATCCACATATTAGCAAAACCTACTAAGCCTAAAATCATCACCAACACTTTGATGACTAAAGCAAAAACAACATTCTGCACAGCAATACGATTTGTTGCCCGCGCGATGGTAATCGCTTGAGGAATAGCTTCCATGCTGGAAGTCATAAAAACGACGTCAGCTGCTTCAATAGCCGCATCAGCACCGCTGCCCATAGCTGCACCCACATCAGCACCAGCCAAAACAGGTGCGTCATTGATGCCATCACCAACAAACATCACTGCGCCGACTCGACGGCGAATGTCCTGCAACTTTGTCAATTTTTCTTCTGGCAGCAATTTGGCATGAACCTCATCAATACCGGTTGCTTTAGCTACTTCATCGGCGCTTTCTTGGGCATCACCAGTCAACATGGCCGTTAAAATATTTTGCGCTTTTATTTTGCCGATTGCTGAGACAGCATCTTCTTTGAGCGTGTCATTGATAATAATACGACCGATAAATTGTTTATTACGTGCAACAAAAACTTCTGTACCGTTTTTTCCCGTAGGAATTTCAGGCAATATCACTCCAAAAGTTTCCATTAGCTTACGATTGCCGCAAAGCACTTCGGCATCATGACAACGGGCTTTAACACCTTTACCGGCTATTTCTTCCACAGCTTGGGGCGCTTGAGGTGTGATGCCAGCTTTCTGCGCCGCTTCCAGAATACTGACGCCGATAGGATGCGTTGAATTTAATTCACAGCTGGCAGCTAAGGACAATAGTTGTTTTTCCATACCTATTTCTGTTGGGAGTGCTTCTTGAACAGTAAAATTGCCTTGGGTAATAGTACCTGTTTTATCCATAACAATAGCTTTGACATTTTTCATAGCTTCCAAAGATAAGCCGCCTTTAAACAAAATTCCCTGTTTAGAACCGGAGCCAATACCAGAAAAAAATGCTAATGGCACACTTAAGACTAAAGCGCAAGGACAACTGATAACCAAGAAAGTAAGCGCCGTATAGACCCAATAGTTCCAATTGCCGCTGATTAACGATGGGACAATAGCCGTTACAAGCGCCAAAGCAACAACAAAAGGCGTATAAACTCGAGCGAAACGGGTAATAAAACGATCAATTTTAGGTTTGCTAGCAGCGGCATTTTCAACAGAATCTAAAATACGAGTAACCATTGATTCTTCCAAAACTTTTTCTACACGAATTTTTAATAAACCTGCTGTATTGACACAACCGCTAATGACTTCATCGCCCACGCCTACTTTGACTGGTACAGGTTCGCCAGTTACTGGAGAGGTATCAATACGACTTTCTCCTTCTATTATACTGCCATCTAAAGGAATTCTATCGCCGGGACGAACCAAAACAATATCTCCCACGTCAGCTTTTTCGGCAGCAATCACACGAACTTCGTCTCCAAGTAAGAGATTAACCACTTCCGGTCGCATATCGACAGCATCCATGATTTGGCTGCGACTCTTTTCTACGGCTCTTTCTTCGAAATACTCACCAATTCGATAAAACAGCATGACGCCAACCGCTTCAGGATATTCGCTGATGGCGAATGCTCCTAATGTAGCGATGCTCATGAGAAAGTTTTCATCAAATACTTGCCCATGTGTTAAATTTTTTGCCGCCGTCAGGACAATACGTCCTCCTAAAATCACATAAGCTACTAAATAAATAGGTAGCGTCCATTGGGATAATGATTGACTGGTTAGCAGACCTCCCACAAACAAAAGCGCTCCGATAGCAATTTGCCATAATGTTTTGGTTTCATGAGATATTTCTTTTTTTGTCGACGACGATTGAGCAGCAGGAATTTGTGTTTTTTCTGCTTTAGGCGTAACAACGACCTTGCTGTCAATACTTGTGCAAATTTGACGAATTTTAGGCAACAAAGCGTCGGGAGATGACGCCGTTATTTTAAGCTGTTTCGTTGTATAAGTAATGGTCGCTTCGTCGACTTCCGCCAGTTCGTTGATTTTTCTTTCCATTTTAGCCGCACAGTTAGCACAGTCAAGATTTTCTAAACTATAAATTTTGGTCGTTTCTGTATCAGAATTTTTACCGCCACGCGGCGTTACTTGAGCGCCTGCTTCAACAGATGTGCAAATCGCTTGGATAGCAGGCAAAAGTGCTAGCGGCTCCTTGGCAATCACGCGAAGTTGTTTGGTCGCAAAAGTCAAGATTGCTTCCTCAACTTCTGGTAATTCATTGATTTTGCGTTCAATTTTAGCAGCGCAATTAGCACAATCCAACCCTTCTATGATAAAAACTTGTTTCTTACTGTCTGCACTAATTGGTTTATGTTCATGCGCTTTTGTTTGATGTGCATGGTCATGACCGCAGCTGCAATTTTCGCCATGGTCGTGATGATGTTCTTCATGTTCATATGGCTCTGTTTGATGTGTGTGGTTGTGATCACAGCTGCAATTTTCGCCATGGTTGTGATGATGTTCTTCGTGTTCATGCGCTTCTGCTTGATGCGCGTGGTCATGACCGCAGCTGCAATTTTCGCCATGGTTGTGATGATGTTCTTCATGTTCATATGGCTCTGCT
>CATJSX010000090.1 GCA_949743265.1 uncultured Peptococcaceae bacterium | reverse complement strand
TTGGAAATCATCAGCGGTTATTGTTGGGGCGGGCGTTTTGTCTTTCATTGCGGGGATATGTCGCTTATCCATTCAGCAAGGCTGGAATTTATGGACAAAAACATTGAGGGATTTCTTAGTGCCGACAGTGGGGAAATGGTTTTTATAGAGAACGATATGGGAGAGACTGCCACTGTTGTTGAATCATGGGCGGGGCAGCCGATGCGGCTGATTTTGAACAATCATGAGGAACAGGCAGCCGAGCTGACGATGGCTGTTATTCAGCCGGTTCAGGATTTGTCAGAGTTGGGACAAGTTATTACGCAGGATGGCGTGAAGGTGTTGTGTGTGCTGGATGAAGACTGCAAAGGTGCTGTGCTGACCGCTTTTGATGCCGAAGGTAAAGTACAGAATGCGTGGGTTAAAAAGGTGACAGCGTACGATCAGGCGGGCAAAGGGTATGATTTAGAACCGTTTTGGGGATTGCAGCAGTATGCGGCGTTTCCCGAAGCCCTTTGGGGACAGACAGCGTCTATCGTTTTGGAAGATATTGTGCTGGAATATGCCGAAGAAAATGGGGATAAACAAGATAAATTGACCGTGGAGATTGATGAAGGGCAGCAAGCAGGAAAAGTTATGGAGAACAACAAGCAGCAAATTGGTCCCTATGAGGTTGAGATAACATCTTATAACTATCGGTCGGATAATAATATTTCTTTGTCAATGACAGTTGCGCAAGATAAGCCGTATTATTTGGAAGGCTTTTCTGTGCAAACCATTGATGGTGGTTTTGGTATGGTCAAAGATAAAAGCTATTTTTGTCTGAATGTCAGTAGGGATAATATTGAAGGGCAAACATTGACGCTGCCCATAACGGCTTACAGCGTGATGCATGAAGGGCAGTGGACAGTCAATATGCCCTAAGAAATCTTATCGTTAAGCCATTCAGATTACGCTATAAGAGAAGCGTATAAGCAATTCTCACATTTTTAAAGCAGTTGCGTTAACAGTTATGGTTCCATTTGAATATGAAAATTTAGAGATATAAGATATAAATTGAAACGAAAATGAAGCTGGGCTCGGGTATAAAAAAATTGAGCTCAGCTTTTTGGGTTTAAGGGGAGTAATTCATGGAGCCGATTGCTGCACTTTTGACAATGATGTCATAAACGACTATACGGCTTTGTTTTGGAATCTAAAGTGGTGATAACCCAAGTTAGAAGATTATCAAGATCGGTTGCTGGAGAGGAAAAAATAATTCATGCAATATTTTGCTGAATTTATTATCCGTAATATTAGCGCTAATCACATAAAAACGATGACGTTCTCTGACGTCATCGTTTTTGGTGATTAAACTACATTCTTTCTGTGAAAATTTGATAAGCAGGCGCGCCTTCACATTGTGCTGGAATATCAACGCCTAAAAGAACCGCCGCTGTCGGTGCTACATCAACTTCTCTAACGTAGCCTTTGATTTCATAATTTTTCTTAACGCCAGGACCAGCTGCTACAAAAATGGGTCCTACAGAGGTATCATTATGTCCCCACGCTGTCGAAAGCGATTCGCCATGATCATAATTATAGTTTTCATGGATCAGCATGATGATGTCGGCAGCTTCTGGTCCGCCCATACCCAAAAGTACAGCGTCTTTGTTGTGCAATGCTATTGATACGACGCGTTTGCCGGTCTTTTTATCCCGATAGCCATACAGATCAGTAATAATTTGTTCTTCTAATTCATACTTATCGGCGGGATCGACAATGCCGTGCGGATTGCGGCCTTTCAAGTTGATATAGATACTGTTGGAGCGTGTTTGTATCGCTTTTGTTTTGTCCCAATCAATTTCTTCCAATTCATTGCCGTCGGCGTCTTTTTTCAAAACGGTATAGCCTAATTCTTTCATGACGCCAACATTAACGCCGCTGTTTTCGCCAATTTCGTTAGGTTCTGCTTCAGGACAAATTAAAGAATGGTCGGAAACGATCATAATTGTCCAACCTTTATCAATATAAGGAATAAAGGAGCCAATGTAATCGTCTGTCCATTGATACGTATTTTCTGCCCATTGACGTACGCGCTGTTCATTGTGTTGCGAAGTGTCGCGGTCTTTTAAATATTTCATATAAGCATGGCCGGACATATCAGGACCGTGAAAATGACTGAAAATAACTTCCACGCCTTCTTCATCCATCATATAGCGCATACAGTCGGATTGCCATTTTGCCGCCTGTTTCCATTGTTCTTGCTGACATTTTAAAATCAAATCTTCGTCTTGACCAGCTGCCATAGAAGTTGCCGGCGGTGGACCAAACTTAGCTTTTACTTTATCAAAAATCCAGCGCGGATACCAACAATCGCTGTTGTTGCAGTCAATAGCACAACTTGCCCACATGCGGACATAAGTCCCGTCAGCGGCAATTTCCAAAGCGCGCATACTACGCTCTACGGTAATTTCACCATTAGCAGAAGGCAGTTTATCGGGTACGCCAGTAGTATAAACGTCATTATCTAAAACAGCTAACGGTTCTTGATCATTTTTAGAGGCGTAAATAGCCACTTGATTATAGACGCCGTTATTTTTCAAAATTAAAGCCGGTCTTTGTACTTTACCCCAAACGTAATAAATGGTAAATTCCTTGGCTTCTGCCGGTGCGTTAGCCCAACCGCTTGGTTCGCTGATAGGCGACATGGACACATGCAGCGGCCAGTCAGCTAAATGAAACATGGTACTGCCTTTAAAAAACTTGTAGTTACGAATAGCATATTTTGACGGAACATAATCTTGGAAAACTAAACCGTCTAAATATTCTTGGTAAACGGCGTCAATGCGTGGGTCTTTGGGATCCATTTGACCGTCTCGGCTTACCGATTGCAAATCGTCAAATTCGCCGTCTACATGCGTATCGGCAGAACCATAGCGACGGAATCCGCCGTTTTTTGTTTTGGTGGTGGCAATAATAATCACTTCTTCGTCGCGTTTATGGGTAGCGTGTCCCATACCGCCGGGAGAGGTTCCGTCGACAACCATTAAATTAGGACTGTCGCTGCTTGGCGGCCATGCGCCGCCGGGCCAATGCCATACAAGGGTTTTTTTACCCGCTTCAGCGGTAACATTCCATAATTGTTCTGCTTTGCAGAATTTGGAGTAAAAGGCTTCTTGGGTAATATCCAATTCATTTTTGACTTGAATACTGTAATCCACAATACCATGCGTCATAGGATAAGCACCAGTCGCCAAAGTAGCCCACATAGGCGGCGTAATGGTCGGCATAGCGCCTAAAAGCATTAAATCGCTGCGTGCGGAACCCATTTCCACCAATTTCTTTAAGTTGGGCATTTTTCCTTCATCAATCATCGCTTTGGAAAAACGAGGATCCATGCCGTCAATTCCTAGTACAACAATTTTGTCTGTTAATCCTTTGCTTCTTAACATAACAATCTCCTCTCTCAAATCAGCCAACTATTTATAATGCAATTTTTTTTGCAATAACTTCTGTAATTATATTTTATCTGACTGTACTGCAAGATGCAAACAACCTTATTTTGTTCATTTTTAACCAAAAGGCACAACCAAATCGATAGTGAAGATATAGCTTGATTAAATTATTGACTATAAATGGCTGTTTTATTGCAACAGAAAAATTCCTGCCGTTTTTGTGTTTGGCAGGAATTTTTACAGTTGTTTATCATAAATGTAGCAGCTTTATAATTCTTCGCTTAATATAGTGTAAATTGGTGCGCCTTCACATTGCGCGGGAATACGCACGCCCAAAAGAACCGCCGCTGTCGGTGCTATATCAACTTCACGCGGGAACAAAGTCATTTCAAAACCTTCTTTAATGCCAGTGCCGGCCGCTGCAAAAATTGGACCGACAGAAGTATCAGCGTGTCCTGTTGCAGTAGAAAGCGCTTCGCCATGATCGAAAACATAATCGTCATGAATGAAGAAAATAATATCGCCGCTAGTATAATCGCCACCCAACCCCAACAGATTGGCGTCTTTTTGATGCAACGCCAAAGAAACAATACGATGTCCCGTTTTGGCGTCGGTATATCGATACAAATCGGTAATAATCTGCTCTTCTAAGGCGTATTTGTCCGCGGGATCGACAATACCAAAACGATCACGTCCTTTTAGATTGATAAAAATACTATTAGAACGTTGCTGTACAGCGCGAGTATGCGCCCAATCGATTTCCGGCAGCAAATTGCCAGCGTCGTCTTTTTTCAGCACGGTATAGCCCAGTTCTTGCATAACGCCGGTATTGATACCGTAATTATCGCCAATATCGTGCGAGTCGCCTTCCCGGCAAACTAACGAGTGATCTGAAAATATTAAAATGCTCCAGCCTTCGTCCAAAAGCGGCAGAAATTCACCAATATATTCATCGGTCATGCGGTAAGTTTCTTCATGAAGCTGATAAAAATCTTCTTCTGGATGTGGGGAATCTTCGCGATTTTTTAGATAAGGCATGTAACAATGACCCGAAAGGTCAGGTCCGTGAAAATGTGAAAAGACTACTTCCGTATCTTCTTCGTGAATCATGTAATTGATAGCGTCAGCTTGCCATTTGGCAGCTTGCCGCCACTGTTCAATATTACATTTGCGCAAAACTGCCATATCGCCGCCAGAAATCTGTCCCGTTGGTACTGGCGGACCAAAGCGTTCTTTGATCTTATCAAAAATCCAATGAGGATACCAAACGCAATTATCATCAGCGGAAAAAGCGTTAGAAATCCAAATACGAACAAAGCTGCCGTCAGCGGCAATATCCAATAAACGCATATTACGCACAACGTTTTCCAGTTCACCAGTATTACCTTTAGGAACGACATCAGGCACGTTAGTTGTATAAACGTCGTGTTCTAAAATCACAATCGGTTCAGCTGACTGCTTATCGCTGTAAATAGCCACGCGATCATAATGACCTTGTTCATTAGAAAGCATTAAACAAGGTTTGCTCATATGACCATAAAATTGAAATAATGTAAATTCTTTCGCATCTTGCGGCGCATTAGCCCAACCTTCCGGCTCTGTAACGGGCGACAGCGAAACGCTGAACTGCCATTTTTTTAAGCCGTTTTGTACGGCATGTCCCGGCATGAGCATAGCGGTGCGCATATCCATATATTTTTTTGGCTGATAACCATTGACTGCCAAGCCTTCTTTAAATTGATTCCACAACTCATCAAAATAATCTTTTTTAGGAATATCAGTATAAGCGAAAGGAATTGGCGTTTCTGATAATTCGGCGGCATCACCGCTGAAATGTTCCGTAGAACGAGAGCCATACAGGTAAAATTTGGCTTCTGTCGCCTTGGTGCTGGCGCAAGCAATGTATTCCGTATCGCGGCTAGCATAACAAAATCCCAACGCACCGGGAGAAGTGCCATCAACTACCATTAAATTGGGATTATCACTGCTTGGCGGCCATGAAGCGCCGGGCCAATGCCACACAAGCGTTTTTTTGCCGGCTTCTGCTGTAATATTCCATAACTGTTCCGCATGACAATTAGTGGAATAAATGCCGCCAAAATTGACTTCTAGTTCTCCTTTTAAATTGATATTGAAATCCTCAATTCCATGCGTCATGGGATAAGCGCCCGTCGCTAATGTCGTCCACATCGGTGGCGTGATAGTAGGCACTGCTCCCAGCAGACGCAAATCTTTGCGGGCGGCTCCTTTTTTCAGGAATTTTTGTAAATTGGGCATCTTGCCTTCATCTACCATTTTGCGTGAAAAGCGCGGATCCATGCCGTCAATGCCCAATAAAAGTACCTTTTCGCTTAAACCTTTGTTTCTTAACATTGTCTCCCCCTGCCTCTCTGTCTTTTTGCAAAAAATACATTTCATATAAATGTATTATAAAGTGCATTTTCTGACTCGTCCAGCAGAATTTAACTGCAAAAAATTTTTATCGTTGCAAATATAATTTGCAAAATAATAGCATTTCGCCAATAAAACTGATAAACGCTCTAAAAAATTTCGAAGTTTAGCCGACGCTTTTCATAAACGTTAGCTAAACTTCGAGATGACCTAATAGCGCTTACGGCGTTTGGCTATTTTTGTGGCGCGAGTTTTCTTTTTCTGACGGTTCGAGCGTTAAAGGATACAATACTTTAGCGTGGTTTGTTTTGATGAGCTGGCGATGGATAGTATTGCCTGTGACTTTATCAATGCAGGCACGATAAATGCGGCTGTTGCGATAAATCTGTTCCGCTTCTTTGGTAAAATGTTCATCTTCAACTTGAATATGATAGTTGACCGCTAGCGGACGCTGGGCTAACAGCTGTCCTTGCAAATACTCATCGTCAACGCTAACCAAAAGTTGATAAGTATCTGTGGTGTCGTTGCGAAAACGATAGTCCAAATAATTATAGGCGATAGACGTACCAACGCCAAAAGGCACTTGACGACCATAATCGGGAAACAAATCAAACTGATCGTGATGATGATGTTCGGTAATCGTCAGCGGGCTGTGCAGAATCAGCCAGTGAAGCAAATTGGTGAATTGACACATGCCGCCGCCAACGCCTGATTTGGTTTGCCCATCTTTAATGACCAAGCCTTCTTTATAGCCTCTTTTGGCGCTGCAATTGCCGACCAAATGCCAAAAAGAAAATGTTTCGCCGGGCTTAATTAAAATGCCGTTGATTTTTGGCGCAGCTAATGATAAATTAACCGCTTTATTATCTTGCAGCATTAAATCCACATTACCCAGCCGTCGGCGAATCAATGAACGATGTCGATAAATAACCGTTGCTAACGGCATTTCGCTAAAAGTTTGGGCAAAATTTTGCGATGAAAAATAATCGCTTAAACGACGGCGAAAACGCTCTTTTTGCACCGACAAACGATAGCACATAGGCGAAAGTTGACAAAATAACGGACGGCTCAATTTCTTCACCTCATTTTTTTAACAGTATAGCATAAACGGACAGTTTTGACAAAAAAGGCTTGCAATTGCCCTATACTTATCGTATACTATCACCACAAAGATGTCCTATAATAGTAGCGTTGTGGTGGCTTATCAAAAATGATCAGTCCATCGGCAGCGCTTTTTTTGAATAACAAGGAGGCATAATTCATGAGAGTAAATGATCTTTTTGGCTCAATGGTTTTTAATGACGATGTGATGCGCGAAAGACTGCCTAAACATATTTATCGTTCCTTAAAAAGTACCATCAAAGACAATACACCGCTGAAAGAAGATGTGGCCGATGTGGTCGCTGCCGCTATGAAAGACTGGGCTATCGAAAAAGGAGCAACTCATTTCACCCATTGGTTCCAGCCTATGACGGGTACCACTGCCGAAAAACACGATTCTTTTATTTCGCCGGTAGATGACAGTCATGTGATTATGGAGTTTTCCGGTAAAGAACTGGTCAAAGGCGAGCCAGATGCGTCCAGTTTCCCTTCCGGCGGCTTACGAGCGACTTTTGAAGCCAGAGGTTACACAGCATGGGATCCCACTTCGCCGGCTTTTGTTAAAGGACATTCGCTGTTTATTCCTACAGCATTTTGTTCGTATACAGGCGAAGTTTTAGACAAAAAAGCGCCATTGCTGCGCTCAATGGAGGTCATCAATACGCAAGCCATGCGTATTCTGCGGCTTTTTGGCAACACGACCGCCAAACATGTGACCACAACAGTCGGCGCGGAACAGGAATATTTTTTGATTGACCGCCAATATTATGAAGCGCGCAAAGATCTGCGCATTACCGGCCGTACTTTGTTTGGTGCGAAACCGCCTAAAGGACAAGAATTGGAAGATCATTATTTTGGCAGCATCAGCGAGCGAGTAGCGGCTTATATGAAGGAATTGGACGAAGAACTGTGGAAATTGGGCGTAACGGCTAAAACGAAACACAGCGAAGCGGCGCCAGCACAGTTTGAATTAGCGCCCATTTTTTGCACCAGTAATATTGCTTGCGATCACAATCAGTTGGTCATGGAATATATGCGCAAATTAGCCAAACATCATGATTTAGCTTGTTTATTGCATGAAAAACCTTTTGCCGGTGTTAATGGTTCCGGTAAGCACAATAACTGGTCCATGGTCACTGATGATGGACAAAATTTGCTGGAGCCGGGCACTTCGCCAGAAGAAAACGCGCAATTTCTGCTGTTTCTCTGCGCAGTCATTCAAGCTGTTGATGAATACGCCGAACTCATTCGGCTGACGGTGGCAACGGCTGGCAATGATCATCGTTTAGGCGCCAGCGAAGCGCCACCGGCAATCATGTCTATTTATTTAGGCGACCAACTGACCGATATTCTGGAAAGCATCGAAAAAGGCGTCAAATCCAACAATGTCGCCGCCGGTTTTCTCAAAATCGGCGTCAATTCCTTGCCAGTATTGCCCAAAGATACCACCGATCGCAATCGTACGTCGCCTTTTGCTTTTACGGGCAATAAATTTGAATTTCGTATGCCCGGTTCCAGCATCTCCATTGCCGGACCTAATATTGTACTCAATACGACTATTGGCGAAGTATTAAGCCAATATGCTGATCGTTTGGAAGGGGCAGATGATTTCATTACGGAATTGAACACGTTGTTGCATGACGTTATCAAGCAACATAAGCGTGTCATTTTTAACGGCAATAACTATTCTGACGAATGGGTGGCAGAAGCCGAACGGCGCGGATTGCTCAATTTAAGAACAGCTATTGACGCTATTCCGCTGTACGTATTGAAAAAAAATATTGATGTATTGGTCAAGCATAAGATTTTTTCCGAAGAAGAAATCCACTCTCGCTGCGAAATTCTCTTGGAAGATTATAGCAAATGCATCAATATCGAGGCATTGACCATGCTGGAAATTGCTCATCGTGAGATTATGCCGGCAGTTATAGCCTATACCAAACTGGTCAGCGAAACATTGCAAAGCAAATTATCGCTGCCTATTGCTATAGATACCCATGCGGAAACCATTTTGCTGACCAAGCTATCACAGCTTTCGGCGGCGATGACCGACCATATGGACGCTTTGGAAAATAAAGTAACTCACGCCAAAAGTTTAACCGGCGTTTACGAGAGCGCCAAATTTTACCGCGATGGCGTCTTTTTGGAAATGCAGGAATTGCGAACCGTTGTTGATGAATTGGAAACCTTGGTCGGCGAAAATTATTGGCCTATGCCGACTTACTGCAAGTTGCTGTTTGATTTGTAATGGTGCCGCGCTGAAAATTTCAGCGCGAAAATTTTTTGTGTTGCCCCATATAACACATAGCGTCCGATATACGGCGTTGTTATGCCTGTATGTTCATAATTCTGCGACTCTGTGCGCATATTCGGCAATATATAGGGCGACGGGCGCTTTCGTGAACAAAAAATAATTTTGCCAAACGTCCGATGATGACCATGTGCCGGATTTTTTGTAGAAAAAATCCAACACAGCCATTGATTTGACCAAACAGTAATCTCAGCAAAGGAGGACGATTGTGATGAATCAGATTCTCTCGAAAAAAGATATGACCGAAGAAGATATTAAGCTGCAATATATTACGCCTGCGGTAACGGCTAAATGGAGTCGGGACAAAATTACCATGGAAACCCAAATCACCGACGGCAAAATCAATTTGCGCGGCAATCTCGCTGTGCGTGAAAAACCAAAGCGCGTCGATTATCTGTTGTACCTCAATGCCAACAACCCCATTGCTGTGATTGAAGCCAAAGATAATAAACATTCTGTTTCCTTCGGCTTGCAGCAAGCCATGGATTATGCCAAAATGTTGGACTTGCCTTTTGCTTTTTCTTCTAATGGCGACGGTTTTGCCGAGCATGATTTTCTCACTGGCAAGGAGAGACAATTTTCTCTTGATGAATTTCCTACCGAAGCGGAACTGATTGCACGCTACAAGCAAGAAATCAACCAAGGCGACGGACTAACCGATTGTCAAGCCGCCATCATTGAACAGCCTTATTACACCAGCCAAAATACTTATTCGCCACGTTATTATCAGCGGATTGCTATTAACCGCACGCTGGACGCTATCGCCAGAGGGCAAAAACGGCTATTGTTGGTTATGGCGACGGGAACCGGCAAAACGTACACCGCTTTTCAAATCGTGTATCGATTGCTAAACAGCGGTATGGCACGCAAAATTTTGTATCTGGCTGACCGCAATATTTTGGTGGACCAAACCATTCAGCAGGATTTTGCACCGCTGGCGAAAACCATTCACAAAATCAATGTTTCCAAAGCAGACAAAAATACTATCACTGCTCACGAAGTGTATTTTTCGCTGTATCAACAATTAGTTGGCGACGATGAAAAAGAGCATTTTCGCGATTTGTTCCGACCGGATTTCTTTGACGTAATTATTGTTGATGAATGTCATCGCGGTTCTGCTAAGGAAGAAAGCCGCTGGCGCAAAATCTTGGATTATTTCGCCGACGCTGTCCAAATCGGTATGACAGCAACGCCCAAAGAAACGAAATATGTTTCCAACTTGAGTTATTTTGGTGATCCCGTCTACCTCTACAGTCTGCGCGAAGGCATTGAAGACGGTTTCCTAGCGCCTTTTAAAGTCATCAATATTACTACGGATATTGGCAACGGCTGGCGTCCTCGCAAAGGACAGCGCGATATTGATGGCAATATCATTGAAGATCGCCTTTATGACAATAGCGATTATGATTATACCATTATTATCGAGGATCGTATTCAGCAAGTAGCTGCTGAAATTACCCGCTATTTGAAAAGTACCGACCGTATGGCGAAAACTATCGTTTTTTGCGCCACTGAAGACGCTGCTGAACATATGCGTCAAGCGTTGGTCAATTTGAACGCCGATATAGTCAAGGATAATCCCGACTATGTGGTGCGCATTACTGGCAGTGATGATTACGGCAAAAGCAAATTGCAGTATTTTATCTCTGTCGGCGAAAAATATCCTGTTATCGCCACAACGTCCAAACTGCTTTCTACTGGCGTTGACTGCAAAATGGTCAAATTGATTGTTCTGGACGAAATGATTGGCTCTATGACTGAGTTTAAACAAATCATCGGACGCGGCACACGTCTGCAAGAGAAAAACGGCAAAACGCATTTTACTGTCATGGATTTTCGCAACGTCAGCCGTTTGTTCGCCGATCCTGCTTGGGACGGTCCCCTAGTGATTGATTCAGGCTATGAATCCGGCAATTCAAAGGATCATACTGTGCAGCCCGCAGGCAAAGTTCCGCCACAGGAGGAGCCAAAGAAAACATTGCCCATCGTTGATGCCAACGGCTGCAAAGTGGAAATCATTCACAAAACCGTATCTATCTACGACACTAACGGCAAACTGCTGCGGCAAGAAAGCATCATTGACTATACGAAAGAAAATATCCGCGGCGAATACGCTTCGCTGGACAATTTTATCCGCCAATGGACAGCAGAAGAAAAGAAAGCAACCATTCGCGCCCTTTTATTAGAGCGGGGAATTGATCTGGAAATGATGAAAGCGGAACAGCAGATGACCGACGTCGACGATTTTGACTTTATCTGTCATGTGGCTTTTGACCAAAAGCCGTTGACCCGTCAAGAACGTGCCAACAATGTTAAAAAACGGGATTTTTTCAGCAAATACAGCGGCGCTGCTCGTCAAGTCTTAGAAGCGTTGTTGGACAGCTATATGAACACCGGCATTTATGAAATCGAGAAAACAGAAATTTTAAAGTTAGATCCCTTCTTCAAACTGGGCAAACCAGCCAAAATTGCCAGCTATTTCGGCGGCAAAGAAGGTTATTTGCAAGCCCTCAAAGCACTGGAAGAAGCAATTTATACCAATGAGGCGATATAAATTATGAGCAATTTAAACGGATTTATCAAACGGCTGCGCGATATTATGCGCAATGATGCCGGTATCAACGGCGATGCTCAGCGTATTGAGCAAATTGCGTGGCTCTTATTCTTAAAAGTTTATGACAGCAAAGAAAAAGATTGGGAGATGGATGACAGCTATCAATCCATTATTCCCGAAAACTGTCGTTGGCGTAATTGGGCTGTTGATGACCATTCCGGCAGCGCTATGACCGGCGAATCTTTGCTGAACTTTATTGATAATACCTTATTCCCGACATTAAAACAGCTGTCTGTCACTAATGAAATGTCCGTTCAAAAAACTATCGTCAAGGAA
>CATJSX010000089.1 GCA_949743265.1 uncultured Peptococcaceae bacterium | reverse complement strand
CCTCAACTACAAGAATATTATGGTACCATTGAATGGAGTATTCGCGGTATTTACAGCGGTTATGTTGGTTGGTTTGACGGAAATCCAACGCATTTGGGCACACTGCCTGCAAAAGAAAAAGCCACTAAACTGTTAAAATTGATGGGTGGCGCAGAAAAGGTATTAAACGAAATTGCCACTTCCATGGCCAACGAAGAAATTCAGTGGGCGGTCGAATTGTGTGATATTTTACTTGACGCTCAAACAGAAGTCAAAAAAGCTAAAACATATAAAAGTCAAGGATTGACTTATTTGGGTCGAATGCAAACTAGCGCTAATGGACGACATTATTATTTAAGCGTTGCTAAAGAACTGAAACAAAACAACTGATAATCAACTTACGATTATTTAAGATTTATCTTGAAATACAATCCAAAAATCTATAGTTTGTTAGACTGCTAATTTTGAGCCGATAAGCGACGAAGTTTCGCCGTTTGTCGGCTCTTTTTATATGCCATTTTACTTGTCTAATAAATCATGATTTTTTATACAATTATTTTCATGATCATTACTTAAAAAGGAGGCAAATACTATGTCTGTTTCTCAAACAACAACCGATAAAAACAAACTTATCAAAACAGCAATAACCTTTGCCATACCAATTATTATCGCTATATTGCCAACAACAGAAGTATTCACTTATCAAATGAAAATGGCCATTGCATTAACAGTGTGGATGCTGATGTGGTCAGCATTTGATTTGTCCAACTTAGCCGTACCCGCTGTTATTTGGGCAGCGCTGCTGATGATTTTAGACGTTGTGCCTGCTGCCGTTGCTTTAGGTCCATGGCTGAGTACGACGATGTATGGCGCAATCGGCTGCTTTTTATTAGCGAATGTGCTCAATAATTGCGGCTTATTGCAACGTGTCGCTTATTGGGTTGCTATTAAATGCGGCGGTTCCTTTAATAAATCTGTTTATGCTATTTTTTTGGCAACTTTTGCGGTATCAATCGTTACATTCGCTTCTGGCTCCGTCGTCTGTGCCGCTTTGACGTTTGGTTTTGTGCAAGCTATGGGCTTAGCAAAGAAAAAGGAAGGCGCTATTTTGATGATGGCTGGAATGTTAGGCGGCTCAACTGTGCGCATGTTTTTATACTATCCCGTAACGATGGGCCCGTTATTAAATTCCGTTTGGGCTGTAGATCCTAACTTTACCATCAATTTTACACAGCTATTTACGTTTAACTGGCCAGTATTATTCTTCTGTTTGCTGTTTATTTTCCTGATGGAAGTTGTGTTAAAAACAAAAGAATCAGAAATCAACGGCTCAAAAGAATATTTCATCGAAAAATATCAGTCGTTGGGTAAAATTTCTGTCAAAGAAAAGAAAGCCATCATCGGCATTATCGTTTTATTGACATGGATCATTACCAATCCTATTCATGGGCTAGATAATATGTATGCCTTCATTTTTGTACCATTTATTTTATGTATGCCCGGCATAGATGTTGGAACTTCTCAGAATATCCAAGAAGTTTCTTGGTCGACCATCATTTTCTTTGCTTCTTGTCTTTCTATTGGCGGCGTTTGCGGAACGGTAGGCATTACTGCAATTATTGGCAACATAGCCGCACCGATTTTGTCCAACTTTGGCGTCATCGGAACGCTGATTGCCGTTTTGATTTTTGGCGTATTGGCCAATTTCGCCATGACGCCAGTAGCCATGCTGGCAGCTTTTTCAGGGTTGTTATATACCATTGCGATAAACGTTGGGATTGATCCGTTATCTTTAATCTTTACGTTTAATATGTCAACCGATATGGTCGTTCTTCCCTATGAATATTTAACGTTTTTAGTGTTCTTTGCTTTTGGCGGCATGACCATGAAACAATTCTTTTCTTTCCATTTAGCGAAAGATGTTCTATTTATCCTTTTCTTTATTGTTGTTATGATTCCTTACTGGCGTTTAGTAGGTTTAATCTAAATTTTTAAAAAATGGAGGAAAAAATAATGAAAGCATTAGCAGACAAAGTACTCATATTGGGAATTGATGGTATGGATCCCAAACTAACGCAAAAATTTATTGACGAAGGCTATATGCCTAATTTAAAAAAATTGATAGCAAAAGGCTCTGCTGAAAAAAATTTGCGCATGATTGGCGGCTTTCCTACTGTAACACCGCCCATGTGGACAACTTTGGCAACCGGTGCCAATCCTTCTACTCACGGCATTACAGAGTATTATGCCAAACATCCCGAAAGATTGGATGTTATCGTCTATAATTTTGATTCCACAAAATGTAAAGCTGAGCCGTTATGGAACGTCACAGCAGCAGCGGGCAAAAAAACTTTAGTTTGGCACTGGCCGGGTTCCAGTTGGCCACCAACTTCCGATAATGCCAATCTGCATGTTGTTGATGGAACGCAGCCCGGCGGAATCAACTGTGGTATCGCTGAAGTGGATAATGAAAAATTAGTCGTTGCCAGCACCAAAACCGAAGAAGTCATTTATCGCAAAAAAGCGGCGACAGACAGCCAAATTCCTTGCTTTATTCCCGGTATGGAAATCGAAGAAGATCACGATGAGTTGAGTTCATATGATAAAGTCCATGCGGTGGAAGTGACGGATATTGCTATCACTTCAGCCGAAACATATCACAATCTGTCGGAAACGCCCTTAGACATTTGCTATTCATCTATTAAACCGGCAACGGGCTGGCTCAATGCTCCTAAAGATGCCAAAGAATTTACCTTGTTAAATAATGGCGGTAAAATTCGACGCATCTGCTTAATAACCAAAAATGAAAAAGGAATTTACGCTTCGGTAAGCATTTATAAATCCAAGAAAGATAGTACGCCCTTAGCCGTTTGTTCGTTAGGTCAGTTTGTGGAAGATGTTGTTGATGAAGCCTATAAAAAAGAAGAAAAAATCATGGCCAATAGAAATATGCGTTTGTTGGAAATAGCAGAAGATGGTTCCTCTTTAAAAATGTGGATTTCAGCAGCAATGGATTTTCATAATGATAATTTATGGCATCCGAAAACATTATTATCAGATATCGTCAAAAATGTCGGCTATCCGCAGCCTATCTGTATGGCAGGCAGTTCTGATGAAATACTCATCAGTAAATGCGCTAGAGCTAACTGGGACAGAGCCGCTAATTGGAACGCACACGCTATCAACTATTTAGCGCGAAACGGTGGTTATGAAGTCATTTTTTCTCACTTCCATAATATTGATTTGCAAGGACATTTGTTGGTTAAATTTTTACATGATGGCAGCAGCAAAATGACTGCGGAAACATATAATAAGTTATTTCGCGATGTTTATGTGCAGACCGATCAATATATCAGCGAATTTTTAGACTTATTAGATGAAGGCTGGACCATTGTTATGGTTTCTGATCACGGCCAAATTTGTCCCGAACATGGCAGAACCGACTTTTTACCGGGAACAAATGCAGTCAATACTATTTATTTTGAACAATGGGGCTATTTAACCTTGAAAAAGGACGCCCAAGGGAATCGTTTGCGTGAAATTGATTGGGATAAAACCGTTGCTGTACCTCAGCGTTGCAATCAAATTTATTTAAACTTAAAAGGCAGAGATCCACACGGTATTGTTGAGCCTGATGAACAATACGAATGGGAAGAAAAAATTATGACGGATTTGTACTCGCTCAAAGATCCCCAAACAGGAAAGCGTATTATTTCATTAGCATTAAGAAATCGTGACGCCGTTATTATTGGTACAGGGGGCCCAGAATGTGGGGACATCATTTATGTTATCGCCGAAGGTTATACCGACGACCATGGCGATTCGCTGCCAACGTTTCTTGGTACCAACGATACGACAGTGGCTTCAATTTTTGTTGCTGCTGGTAAAGGCATCAAAGAAAATGTTAAGACAGAGCGTGTGATTAAACATATTGACGTAGCGCCTACGGTTGCTTTATTAGCTGGCGTCAAAATGCCGGCACAATGCGAAGGCGCACCAATCTATCAAATTTTAGACGGCTGTCCGTTCTAAATAACAAAAACGACTGCTAAAGGATAACCTAAAGCAGTCGTTTTTGGCTTTGTAATATGATTATCAACCAACAATAACCATATCATCTATACTTTTGCCTCCTAAAGCGATAGGCAAACATAACTCATTGCTGTCAATCGCACACTCAATTAAACTGAAACAGCCATTATTAAGCGCTTCCGAGAGAACCGGCGTAATATCTTCTTTCGTTTTTATCTGATATCCTTTGGCGCCATAAGCTTTAGCTAAAAGCATGAAATCAACAGTTTTTTGAAAATGAACGCCACTGTAACGACCATCACAATAATGATATTGTAGCTGACGCACCATACCTAAGGTTTGATTGTTAAACAAGAGAATTTTAATTGGCAAATCTTGTTCCATAATCGTACCTAATTCTTGCATACACATTTGAAAACTACCATCACCAGTAACAGCTATGACCAATTTATCTGGACAGGCAATCTGCGCACCCACAGCAGCCGGAATGCCATACCCCATCGTTCCCAAACCACCAGAAGAAATGAAAGTTCTAGCTTGATTAAAACCATAGTGATTAGCTGTCCAGACCTGATGCTGACCAACGTCAGTAGTAATAATCGTTTCTTTTTGACCAATCAATTTTTGCAATTCATGGAGCACATAAGGAACGTTTAGCCCTTCGGCAACGTTCGTTGGTGCTTTAGGATAATTTTGCGAAGGCACTAGCCTTTCTTTTTGCAGCCCTTCATTCAATTCAATCAACACATTTTTGACATCGCCGACAATAGGAATGTGCGCTTCCACATTTTTGCCGATTTCTGCCGGATCAATATCGACGTGAATAATCTGCGCATGAGGTGCAAATTTTTCCGGTACGTTAATCACACGATCGTCAAAACGCATTCCCAAAGCCAATAAACAATCGCAATCCTGAACGGCTTGATTGGCTGCTAAATTACCATAGGTGCCCATCATGCCCAGAAAATGATCGTCCTGTTCTGGAAAAGCACCCAGCCCCATCATCGTAGAAACAACAGAAGCGTTTTTCATTTTGACTAGCTGGTAAACTTCTTTTTCAGCATTGGCGCTGATAACACCGCCACCAGTAACCACGACTAATTTTTGGGCTTGCGCAATAACTTTCACCGCTTTTTTTAACATACCGCTATGCCCATAAAGCGTTGGTTTATAGCTGCGCAGTTCGACATTGGTGACAGGTATATACTCACAATAACCTTGCGCTACATCACGCGGAATGTCAATCAGTACTGGTCCCGGTCTGCCGGTTTGAGCGATATGGAAAGCTTCCGCTACAATACGGCTTAAATCTTCTACTCGCTGCACCAAATAATTATGTTTCGTTATGGGCAGCGTGATGCCTGTGATATCAATTTCTTGAAAAGCGTCAGTACCTATCATAGAACGAGGGACTTGTCCCGTAATGACGACCAGTGGAATAGAATCCATATGCGCGGTAGCAATGCCCGTCACCAAATTAGTTGCGCCGGGACCGGAAGTTGCTAAAGCAACGCCGACCTTGCCCAGCGCTCTAGCATAACCACTAGCGGCATGAACGCCGCCTTGTTCATTACGCACTAATATGTGCTTGATACCGCTATTTTTGAGTTGATCATAAATTTCCAGCACCGCGCCGCCGGGATAACCAAAAATCGTTGTCACACCGGCATCTTTTAGCGCATTGATCAAAATCTGCGCCCCTTGCTGCTGCATAAATAGTCGCCTCCTATACGTTAAAAGAAAGCGGCGAGGATTCGCTATCCCGCCGCTATTAGCCGAATTACTTTTGTTTCTTCAAAAAGACCATTTTTTCTCTCAGTTCTTTACCCACCGTTTCAATTTGATGCTCTGCATTTCTGCGACGCATGGCATTAAAGTGCGGACGATTAACACGGTTTTCTACCAACCAATCTCTTGCGAATTTACCTGTCTGAATATCTGTTAAAATATTTTTCATTTCTGCTTTAACTTCCGGCGTAATTACTCTAGGCCCACTGACATAATCGCCGTATTCAGCCGTATCGCTGACGGAATAACGCATGTACTCCAAACCGCCTTCATACATCAAATCAACGATTAGTTTCATTTCATGAAAACATTCAAAATAAGCGCTTTCCGGCTGATAACCAGCTTCGACCAACGTTTCAAAACCAGCCTGCACCAAAGCAGCTACACCACCGCAAAGAACAGCTTGTTCGCCAAAAAGGTCAGTTTCCGTTTCTTCTTTAAAAGTCGTTTCCAAAACGCCAGCTTTGGTGCAGCCAATGCCTTTGCAGAAGGCTAATGCAATGTCATGACCTTTGCCAGTAGCATCTTGATAGACAGCGACCAACCCCGGCACACCTTGACCTTGCTGAACAGCTTTTCTGAAACTGTGCCCCGGTGATTTTGGAGCCGCCATAAAAACATCAATATCAGCCGACGGCACAATTTGTCCAAAATGAATATTAAAGCCGTGAGAAAAACTCAAAGCTTTGCCCGCTGTCAGATGAGGCTTGATATATTTATCGTATACATCTGCTTGCTGTTCATCAGGGATCAATAAATGGATAATATCGGCACATTGAGCTGCTTCAGCGATAGTCATCGCTTTTAAGCCGTCTTCCTTTACTCTATCGAAAGTTTTGCTGCCTTCTCTTAAACCAACCACAACGTTCAGTCCTGCATCCCGTAAATTTTGTGCTTGTGCATGACCTTGAGAGCCATAACCAATGACCGCAATAGTTTTGTTTTGCAAAAAATTAAGATCTGCATCTTTGTCATAATACAATACTGCCATAATCAAATTCCTCCTAAAAATTCAACGCTATATAATCAACAGATTATAACCATAAGATAACTAAAAATCACTCACCATCCAACAGTTTATTTTTCTTTAGGACTGCGCACCATGGCGCTGATACCGGTTTTAACAATTTCCTGTACACCGAAAGGTTGTAAAGATTTAATGATTGCCTCAATTTTATCTTCATCTCCCGTTGCCTCAACAATCAACGAACGACGACCAATATCAATGATTCTGGCGCGAAAAATATCCATCAATTGGATGATTTCCCCTCGCGTATCATGATCAGCGGCTACTCGCACCAATAATAACTGTCGGCTGACAATCTCATCATTAGTTAAGTCATTGACTTTGATCACGTCAACCAATTTGTGCAGCTGTTTGGTAACTTGCTCCAAAGTTTTAGCGTCGCCATCAACAACAATAGTCATTCTGGAAACACTTTTATCTTCCGTATCGCTAACAACCAGCGAATCAATATTATAGCCACGACGCGAAAATAAACCGGAAACCTTGGCTAATACGCCGGGATTATTTTCAACTAATACCGCTAATTTATGCTTCATTTTCAAAATCCCCCACAATCTCATCTAATCCACAACCGGCAGGTACCATAGGATAAACATTAGCCGTATGATCAACGAGAAGATCAATCAAATATGGTTCATCATCATTGAAAACGACAGCCAGCTTTTGCGCTGCATCGTCTAAATTTTCAATGCACACATAATTGATATCATAGGCTTGAGCTAAACGTTGCCAATTAGGCGCCGCATCAAGGGTAGTTTCCGCATAATTGCCGTTATGAAACATTTCCTGCCATTGACGCACCATACCTAGATAGCCATTGTTAACCAAACAAATTTTAATCGGTAAACGGAATTTTTTGACTACCGCCAATTCCTGCAAATTCATTTGAAAACTGCCATCCCCCGTGATTAAAACCACTTTTTTATCAGGCTGACCGAATTTCGCACCAATAGCCGCCGGAAAACCGTAGCCCATTGTGCCCGCGCCGCCGCTGGTCAAAAATCGTCTGGTGCGACGCGGGTTTAAAAATAACGCCGCCCACATTTGATGCTGACCGACATCAGTAACAACAATGGTATCTTCATCCAGCAATTTATCTATTACAGCAAACATTTCTTTGGGCGGCAAAACGCTATTTGCTGGTGATTTTACCATTTTTGTATGCGCTTTAAGCTCATCAAGCCACTCTTGACGATTGGCTACAGCTGCCATCACTTCATTTAGAACCATTAAAAATTCTTCGCTATCAGCGACAATTGGTAAATCTACCACCACATTTTTGCCAATTTCTGCCGGATCAATGTCAACGTGAATAATTTTAGCCTTTGGCGCAAACTTACTAACATCACTAGTAACACGATCATCAAAACGCATACCGATTGCCAAAATCACGTCAGCATTTTGTACAGCGTAATTAGCGGCAGTAGTGCCATGCATGCCAAGCATGCCCAAGTTTAATACGCCTTCGTTAGTAAAAACACCTCGTCCCATTAAAGTTTCGCTTACGGGAATCTGTGTTTTTTCCACTAATTGCGTTAAAAGCCGATGATTTTTTTCAGAAATATTGACGCCGCCACCGACAATCATCACAGGTTTCTGGGCTTCGGTGAGCATTTTAGCCGCTTTGCGAACCTGTTCTTTGTTAATAGTATAGGCTTTAAATTTAAGCGCTACTCGCTCACGAACTTTGCCGCCATCAATAGCAGGCGGCGCTTCTTGAGTAAAAATATCTTTCGGAATGTCAATGACTACCGGTCCCGGTCTGCCCGTTTTTGCTACAAAAAATGCTTCCGCCACAACATCAGGAATTTCCGAAGCTTTAGTAATAGCATAAGTATGTTTAGTAACAGGCTGACAAATTCCTACGGTATAGGCTTCCTGAAAGCTGTCTTTCCCCAATAAAGGACTACTTACTTGACCAGTAATGCACACCAACGGAATCGAATCCATTTGCGCCGTTGCAATACCAGTTACCAAATTGGTTGCTCCCGGACCGGAAGTCGCAAAACAGACGCCGACTTTACCAGTCGCTCTGGCATAACCGTCGGCCGCATGAACAGCACCTTGTTCATGTCTGGTCAAAATATGACGAATATTAAAATCTTTTAAGCAATCATACAGCGGAATAACCGATCCACCGGGCAGACCAAAAACAACATCCACCCCCTGAGCTTCCAACGCGCTCAACAATAAAGCCGCTCCTAACACACGATTACCTCCCAATTAGATTCGCACGGAAACGATCACATAATTTCTATAATATAACAGATTGCTAAACACAAAAAGTATTATGTTACAGCTTTATTAACAGTATAGCGACTGAGTGGGAAATAGTCAATAATTGTTTTCACACCATCAATAAAAATCATACATAATTTACTTCAAGCAGTAAAGACTATTAGCGGAGGTGTTAATCATGAATTTATCATTATCACAAAAGGCTTATCAAGCCTTAGAAGAGGCCAAAGCCTCAGAAGCGCTTTGCGCCAACAAATATCACCAAGCGGCTCAGTCTGCTAACTGTCCTCAGCTCAGTCAGCTTTTTGAAAATCTGGCGCAACAAGAAGAAAATCATCTGAATCTCGTAACGCAAATGACGCAAGGCAAAATTCCTCAATATACGCCTTATGTCAGCGCATCGCAAGGTATTGCCAACCAAAAACAACCGACAAGCCCTTATGCTGCCAGCCCAAACGTGATGCAAAATACCATGTCGTCACAAAGTGGTCATTACAACCAAGCAGATAAAGCGCTTTTAGAGGATCTGCTCAAAGATGAAAAGTATATGTCTGGTCTTTATGATACCGCTGTTTTTGAACAATCAGACGGTCACGCTCGCCAGCTACTCAATACGATTCAGCAGCAAGAACAAGAGCACGGCAAAATGCTTTATGATTATATGAGCGATCACGGCATGTACGCTGTATCCGCACGCTAAAAAGAACTCAATCTAAAACAACGGTGAGTTTCTATGTTAGGTATTCATCGCTGTTTTGTTGATGAAGAATTAGGAAAAAATTTTAGCAAATGCAAAAAGAAGCGTTATCTTTGATGATAACGCTTCTTTTTAAATCCCAATTTCCATTTATGTTTATAACGCGTATCCCTAAAATCTAAGCGTATACTCATTCAGTTTATTGAATTTGATTGATCCATGGTGTACTTGAGCGGTGCGCGGCCTGCATATTGAACACTAACATATTTTTTGGATGTTTGAGGGAATAGACTTAGGCGGTTGCTTCTTGCAATACATAATGTTATCGATCCCTTTATTTTGAATTGCATACCACCCGGGCTCAAGCGACAATTCAAAAACTTTTTCCATTTCCAATTTCGGATAGGCAAGACATTGAATCAACTCACTTGCTGTAACCGCT
>CATJSX010000088.1 GCA_949743265.1 uncultured Peptococcaceae bacterium | reverse complement strand
TTTTTCTAGTGAGAGGTCTGATTAAATTGGTAATTGAGAGATAACACTAGTGTTATTTTTCCAGTAATAATAAGCTATAATCTCTGTAAATAACGTATCAATGAGACAAAAGATAGAAAACGTAAAATGAGCAGCATGAACCATGGATGGCATGAAAGACGAATGAAAAACATCAGGGAGAAAAGAGCGGTTTATGAGTGGTGTGCTCTTTTTTTATTTGAGGAAGAAGTATAAGGCATGCTTTAAAGAGTGATAGGGAAAAGGGTTGCTCAGATAGGTTTATAGAAATGTTGTCTGTAAAGATTGGAAACTTTTTTTGTAATATATAGTGGTTAGTGCATAATATCTTCTATTTTAGGAAGATTTACTAAAGGTAGTAACAATTTCGGGCACTGTCTCAACAATGTTGGCAGCATAATAAAGAAAACCCCCAGCAAAATAATGGGCATTAAGACCATATCTTGCCGGGGGTTTGTTGTTTCATTTTACTGTATTACTTTGGAGAGTTTAACCTTTGTATTACTTAGGTTGGTTGCAAAATATGACTTTGCAACAACCTTTTTTGATTTTAGCGAATAAATTTTGCTGCTATTAGCCGCGTTTGCGTGCTAAAGCAAAGCAAGCTACTCCAGAAAGTAATGCGGTCAGTACCCATAGCGGCAGATTATCTCCTGTTTTAGGAACGTTTGCCAAAGGTACTTCTTCATCAGCTATAAAAACATCTTCAGCTGGTGAAGAAGCCAGCGGAACTTCTTCGTCAAAGATGACGTTTTCTGTTGCTGGTAATTCAGCTAGAGGTACTATTTCATCATTCACGACCATTTCTTCCAAGGGTACGGAAGGTTCCGTGATGGTGACAGTATCTTCAGCAGGTGTATTGCTGGCAGAACTATTGTCGCCAATGCTGTTTCCGCCGGAAGTGCTGCCAGAATTATTATTCCCCGTATTGTCGTCACTGGGGTTATCTGGATAAGACGGATCAATGGGTGCTGGATCAACAGGGTCGACAGGATCAACAGGGTCGACAGGATCAACAGGATCAACAGGGTCGACAGGATCAACAGGATCAACAGGGTCGACAGGATCAACAGGGTCGACTGGGTCAACAGGGTCGACTGGATCAACAGGGTCTACCGGATCAATCGGATCGACTGGATCGACAGGGTCAATCGGATCTGTCGGATCAGTTGGTTCTGTTGTTTTGTTGTAAAGCAGTATAACTGTTTTATTGCTGTCCATGGTACCGCTTAAGGAATCGCTGTTATCAGCGGGACGAACATATTTATAGCTACTAATGGCGATAGGTGTAACGGAATAATTATCCCCATCGTTATACGTTGATTCTGTATGGTTTAATTCGTTGCCATTTTCTTCATCAAGACAGATAACAGTCAGGGTAAACTCTTGGACGTTGTCCTCGCCAACTGTAATGTCTACGCTGCTCTCTGGATCAGGTGTTTCTGGTGTTGTTGGGTTATCCCAGTTTGTCGTAGCAGTATTAGGAATTACTGTATTTGCGCTAACATTTGCTTTGACTTGAGCAGTAATTTTCAAGATAGCTTTTGCGTTCCCTGCTAAGTCACCGATGGTATAAACGCCATTATCAGGCGTAATTTCTGTATCGTTTAGCGTTGCGCTGATTAGCTCTAAATTGCTGTTTAATTGATCCGTTATGGTTACGCCAGTTGCAGTCACTACTGTTTCATTGGTTACAGTGATAGTATAAGCGACTTTTTCACCAGCTTTGACCGTTTCTTTGTTGGCTGTTTTGCTGATAGTCAGTGTCGTTTTGGTTTCTGAAACCGTAATATCTTCAGAACCTGTGGATTCATCGGTATTATCGCCTTTGGCAGTTGCCGTATTGGTAATGGTACCAACATTTGCGTTGCTGTCTACTGTGGCGGTAATGACTAATTGTTTGCTTGCCTGAGCGTCAATATCGCCTAAAGCGTAGGTATCATCATTAGGCGCGATTGGGGCATCATCAAGTTTTGCGCTAGAAAAAGTTAGACCTTCTGGCAACTTATCAGTTACGATAACGTTTTGGGCTGGAATGGTGCCGTTGTTGGTTACGGTGATGGTATAAGCTACAGTATCACCGGGCTTAACAGTTTGCTTATCGGCTTCTTTGGTAACAGTAAGATTGGTGGTTGTTACTTCTTCTTCTGTGATTGTGGTTTCCACTTCGTTACTGTCAATGGTTGTATCATCAATAGTTAGTGAAGCGGTATTTTTGACTGTGCCAACGGTATCTGCGGTTACTTTGATTGACAGTGTAACGCTTTCGCCAGCTGCTAACGTGTTAATGGTATACTTTGACTCAGTTGGCTGTTCTTCAATAAGAGCAGCATTATTATCTATTTGGCAACTGATAAAAGTCACGCCTTCAGGCAATTGGTCAGTTATGGTGACATTATTGACTGTATTAGTGGTATTATTGGTAACAGTAATGGTGTAAATAAACGCTGAACCAACTTGAACTTTGTCGGTACCGCTTTTTACGATAGTGTAAGGAGCTGTAATTTCTGTCCCAGTGTCTTTTGCTTCTTCGTCTTCAGGATTATCGGTTGTGCCTACAACGGTATTGTATAGCATATGATTAAACCGATCATAATCACTAGATTTTACAACATAAGTGGCGATTACAGTTGCTGTTGCACCGGCTGCCAGCTTTATTTGCGGAGAATTGGTAATATCTTCGTTATCAAGTGTTAAGGTAACACCAGATAATTCTTCTTTCAGCGTTACGGTTTTTTCGACGTTAGACTCATTAGTAACCGTAATCTCCCAAGTGATGGTATCGCCAATTTTAGCTGTTGTTGCTGTTTCATCGTCATTAACAGCGATACGGTTTTTTTCTATGGCAATACCTTTGCCATTATCAACAGGAGCATCTAATTTATAGGTGTTGGTGATGGTTCTAGTGCCGCCGCTAAACATTGCTCCAATATTAAATGTGATGATATTTCCATTAACGGTTCCTGCGCTGCTTGTTGCGGTATAAGTATGACCCTCAACATCGCCGTGTTCTGTTAAGACTACCTTGTTGCTAGAACCCATATCGTAAAAATAGGGTACTTGCCATGTTACCGTTAGAGTATCTTCGTCAAGAGATTCAGCATTATCTAAATTCAAGGTACCAGTTGTTGAATTATCACCTGCGGTTACTTTGTAATCAATGGAGAAATCTTCTGGGATTGCATCTAAACCTACAAATACTTTGTTTAAGGTGAAGGTTCTATTAGGCTCTTTCTTCACTTCCCAAACGGCATAGAGGGTTGTATTTGCGTTAAGAAGCATTGTATTTCCGGGAGACAAATTAGCTGCTGTAGCATTTTGGTTGGTATTCCAGCCTAAGAAGGTGTAACCATCTCTTACTAAGGTGCCTTTATCAGCTATAGTAACATTTGTTCCTTTGTCTACCGTTACTGGATTTGGTGCACTACCGCTGGTATTTCCATTGCCGTTATAGGTCAAAGTGACTTTGTCGTCATTTTTCTGCCAAACAGCATATAGCGTTTTGGTAGGGTTAGTTGATGACAAGGTAATTGAACCATTCGCATAGTAAGTTGCCTTGCCTCCAGAAGTATCACTCCAGCCTAAGAAAGTATAACCTTCTCGTACAGGCGTTTGAGATGAAATGGTGAAAGTAACGCTGGTATTTGTGCTTGATTGTGTTTGCGCTGTAGGGGCATTTGAGCCGCCATTAGCATTGTAATTTAAGGTATAGACCTTGGCGGTTTCAAAAAACAAAAACAAGGTTTCATTTGCTTTATAAGGTGCAGAGCCCGTTATATTATAGTGAACACTTGAGTAGTTATTGTTTGGTGCGAGTCCACTCGTATAGCTGGAAGGAACTGTTGTGTATGGGCTCCAATTATAGCCTTTGTAACCGCTGAAACCTGAACTGTTTGCTAAATCCCTCAAATTTGTGCTATGGTTATATCCAGAATGTCCTGTACTTTGCAGACATTTTTTGGTCAATGTTACACGATCAACTTCATTGCCATTAACAACTTTTACAACGTTAACAGTAAAGCGTTCACCGCTAATTAAAGCCATCATTTGAATATCTTTTTCAAAATCCTTACGATATGCTTGTTCATAGAGGTAATACTCCAGCATAGCGGTTTGATCTTCTGGGGACAAACGGGCATAAATATCTTCGATTTTATCCAGCATAGCTAAAAGAAGATCCATATCATCGACATTGATGACTTCTTCAAAAACGGCTAGAAATTCATCGACAGCGGCATATTCCACAAGAGATGGTTTAGGCAGTTTGGCTGCTTCCTCTTGTTTTTGCTGTTCATCTTCTTTTAATTCTTCTTTAATTGTTTCGTCGTCTTTGTTTTCTTCCTGTTGTTTATCGCTGTCTTCCGGCTTATTAAGCTGTTCGTCACTCGGTTGTTGTTCAGTTGGTTCCGAAGTGATTTGGTCAGGTTGTTTTAAGTCGTCAGACGGGTTTGCTTCAGGATTTTCCGATTGTTCCGGCTCAGTTGGCTGAACGGGTTGTGTACCTTCTGGCTGTACTGGCTCGGTCGGTAATGTTGAAGCTGTGTTATCTTCCGGTTGTTCTGGTTCAGTTGGCTGAATTGGTGCAGGTTCTTCGGATTGTTCTGGTTCGTTCGGTTGAACGGGTGCAGGTTCTTCCGATTGCTCCGGCTCAGTTGGCTGAACAGGCTGTGTACCTTCCGGCTGTGTCGGCTCGGTCGGTTGTGTTAAGTCCGCGTTATCTTCCGGTTGTTCTGGTTCAGTTGGCTGAATTGGCGCAGATTCTTCGGATTGCTCCGGTTCGTTCGGTTGAACGGGTGCAGATTCTTCGGATTGCTCCGGTTCAGTTGGCTGAACTGGTGCTGGATCTTCCGATGACTGCTCTGGCTCAACAGCCGGAGTGACTTCAACTGGTGTTTCTTCTGTAACGCTGTCGCTTACTTCGATGACGCTTTCCGTGGGCGTTTCTGCTATAGCGTCGTTAGCCCATACATTAGTGGGCAGCAGACTAAAGAGCATAGCGAAAGTCAGCAGATAAGCGGTCAGCTTTCTCTTCATTTTCTTCATCTTTTCTCGTTCCTTTCTTTGCAAAATTCGGATGCAAAGTATCCGGCGGCCGGGCTGGCTTATATTCCACAAAGAATACTTA
>CATJSX010000087.1 GCA_949743265.1 uncultured Peptococcaceae bacterium | reverse complement strand
TTGCTATGCGGTTTTCAAGGTTCAAATATATCTGAAATGCATTTCTGCAATTCATTCAAAAAATTTCATTTTTGACTTGACTTTTAATAGTTAGTCTTTACGTTTTTTCATTTATAGTGTACTACTGTCTTTATTAACACTCGGCTGTTATTTATTGATTTGTCGCTTTATTATACGACCTGATGTGAGCAAAGCAATTAGTGCCAGAACGACAGTTGATAATACGCAAACATTAGATGGTAAACAGAAATTGGTGCTATTTATCATGTTAGTCATGGTAGTTTTAATGTTAATTCCTAGTGTTTTTAGCGGCGATAATTTCATTGTGACGCTTCTTAACAAAATTGGGTTAACTGCTATTGTAGCCTTGACGGTAGCACTGCTATGTTTCTTGCGTTATGATGGGGAGCCTCTAATTGATTATCATTTAATGTTTAGTAAATCTATCCGCTGGGAAGTTATTTTTTTACTGGCTTCAGCTTTGGTTCTTTCTGGTGCTTTAACCTCATCTGATACAGGAATTCAAACGTTTTTACGTGAAATATTCAATCCTATATTAGCTGGACATGGTAAATTAGCTTTTACAATAATAGCATTAGGAATAGCTATTGTTGCAACCAACTTTGCTAATAATATGGTTGTTATGCTGATTTTAATGCCGATTATGGCAACATTCTCAGCAACAGTTGGTGCCAATATGCATACTTTTGCCGTATCATTAGTTTATATGACTGGTATGGCGTTATTAACGCCGGCTGCTTCACCGTTTGCTGCGGTTTTACACGGCAATAACTGGGTCAAAAAGAAAGATATTTTTAGAATCGTTTTACTTTTGATGTTGAGTATTTATCTCATAGTTGTTTGCATTATGGTTCCTTTCAGCGATAATATTTTATTTCGCCAACAGTAATTCTACTGATAGTGGGTTTGCCGTGTTTATTAAGGAGGTGAGGAATCGCTAGGCAAACTTAAGATATAATCTACAGATTTGGTAACTTTAAATTTCAAATTTTGTGAATAGGAGTGTTCAAGATGGAAGCATTAACAAAAAAAGTTTTAGTATTGGGTATTGATGGGATGGATCCAAAATTTACTAAGCATTGCATGGATAAAGGCGGCATGAAAAATTTAAAAGTTTTGATTGAAAGAGGTTCTGCTCGTGCTGACTTAGAAATGATGGGTGCGCAACCAACTGTAACACCGCCCATGTGGACCACTTTGGCCACAGGGGCTTATCCTTATACACATGGTATTACTGCCTATAATAGACAATCTCCCGATAATTTGGGCGGACAAGTTTATAATATGGATTCTAAAAAATGTCAGGCTGAACAAGTTTGGAATTGTTTTGCTGAAGCAGGCAAAAAAACATTGGTTTGGCATTGGCCGGGTTCTTCTTGGCCGCCAAGCTCTGACAGCCCGAATTTACATGTTGTTGATGGTACACAGCCCGGTGCGCTTTCTGGCGGTGTCGCTTCCGTTGAAGGTGAATTCTTGATGGTTGCTAGTGATAAAACAGAAGAAATTACTTTTAAGCCAAAAGCAGCAACTAATATTGATGTTCCTTGCGTCATCACCGATTTAAAATTAGCCGATGAAGGATATGATATTGCCAAAGCTAATTCCGGCGATGTTTTAACTAAAGAAATTACCAATATCGTTATGTCTATGAATGACAGTCAATGGTACGTTAGTTCTCTGCCTCTGGATGTTGCTTATTCAACCTTAAAACCAGCATCAGGATGGGCAGAAGCACCAGAAGGCGCTAAAGAATTTACGCTGCTTTTAAGTGGCGGTTTGACTCGCCGTGTCGGTTTGATTTTGCGTAATGAAAAAGGTGTTTATGATAAAGTTGCGTTGTATAAATCAAAAAAAGAAACTGAACCATATGTTGTCTTGGAAAAAGACGTTTATACTATGGGTATCAAAGATACCGGTTTGAAAGAAGATAAAACGTACAATGTTACTCGTTCCATGCGCGTCTTAGAACTGGCAGAAGACGGCAGTAAATTGCAAATGTATATTTCCCCTGCTTTGGATATGGACAATGATACCGTTTGGTCGCCAAAACGTTTATACAAAGAAGTTACTGAGAATTGCGGTTTTCCGCCAGCCAGCGGTGTTGTTGGTACAGGAGATGAAAAAATCTTGACCAAATGCTTGTGGGCTAGCTGGGATTCTGTACGTATTTGGCAAACTGCTGCGTTAAATCATCTAATTGAAACAGAAGATTACGATGCTATTTTCTCTCACTATCATAACGTCGATGGTCAAGCTCATCAGATCATGAAATTTTTGAGAGAACGTCCAGAATCTAAAATTTCTGAAGAAACTGCAATGAAGTGTTTAGAAAACGTTTATGAACAAACAGATAATTATTTAGGTGCTTTCCTGCATTTATTGGATAAAGGCTGGACAATTTTAGTTACCAGCGATCATGGTCAATGCTGCCCTGAATATACTCCTTGCCAGATCGGTGAATCCGGTGGTGTTAGCGTCCGTGTTATGCAGGAATTGGGCTTTACTGAATTGAAGAAAGATGAAAATGGCAACGAATTGCGCGAAATCGATTGGGAAAAAACCAAAGCGGTTGCTATTCGTACCAATCATATTTATATCAACCTCAAAGGTCGTGATAAACACGGAATTGTTGATCCAAAAGATAAATTTGAAGTAGAAGAAGAAATCATGACGGCATTGTATGGCTATCGTCATCCAGAGACTGGCAAACGTGTTGTTTCGGTAGCATTGCGTAACAAAGATGCGATGCTCTTAGGTTTGGGTGGTCCAGAATCCGGTGATATTTGTTACTGGATTGCTGGAGGTTACAATTATGACCACTGCGATGCCTTGTCAACAGTTGAAGGCGTTGGCGATACTTCCATGAATTCTATTTTTGTTGCTGCTGGTCCCGGCATCAAAGCAGGCTATACCACTGACCGCGTTATTCGTCAAGTTGACTTTGCGCCAACGGTAGCGGTATTGGGCGGAGTTAGAATGCCAGCACAATGCGAAGGCGCGCCGGTTTATCAAATTTTTGACAAATAAGTTTCAGCTTATCTTTGGTTTATAGATAGTTAAAATTAAATCGGGCAGTGGAGAAAATATTTTTCTTCACTGCCCGATTTTGTATTGCTTGCTATTGTTATTCGGTGTTGCTCAAAAAATTAGAATGACTATTGAACGGGGAAATTATTTTCATTAAGCCATTGCTCAATTGATGCGCTTGTAGTTGAAGCGGAGCCTCGCAAACCATTGGTTACAGTAGCATTTGGGCAAATAGTTCTAATATGTGAAACAGACGTTTCGATACCGCTACCGCCGCTTGTGCAAAACGGCATAATGGTTTTGTTGGATAGGTCGTAAGTGTCAAAAAATGTGTCAATAATTCTTGGCGCTGTCCCCCACCAAATGGGATAACCGATAAGAATGGTATCATATTCGCTGAAATTATCAATGTGACCTGTAATAGCTGGTCGTGCATCATCGTCATTCATTTCTTGATTGGCGCGACAGTTATTATGATAATTTAAGTCTTCGCTGGTATAAGGCTGTTCAGGCACGATTTCATAAAGATCGGCGCCAGCTGTAGCCGCGATGGTTTCTGCTAATGTTTTAGTATTACCTGTGCCGGAAAAATATACCACTAGCGTTTTGACTGTATCGGACTGTTCGTTAGAAACATTTGCTGGACGATTGGCGATAGTGACCAATTGTTGTTCAGGATTCCAATCAACAGTAAAACCGAAGCTTTCTGCTATAAATCTAATGGGCAACATAGTTCTGCCATTTAAAACAATGGGCGCGGCGTCAAGCGTATAAGCGCCATCGTTTAAATATGCTGTCGTCTGTGCAATAGTAAGACGAATGGTATTTTGATCGTAAGTAAGTGTAATGGTTTGTTGTTCGTCATTCCAGTCTGCTGTACCGCCTATTTCTTCTACCACTGCGCGAACAGGCAACAAAATTCTATCGTTGATTATGGTTGGTTTAGTGGCCAAGTCAGCATCAATTTCTTTTTCTGTGCCGTTTACACGCATCATTGAATCATCAATCTGAAGCGTTATGACCAAATCGTTATTTGCTGCGGCATAGGGTACCGCAGTAAAAGCAGTAAGTAGAAGCAGTAGCATTAAAAAAATTGGCAATGTTTTTTTCTTCATAATGAAGTCCTCCTCAAAAATTTTATGTCATGATTATGATATAAAACATTTCCAATGTCCAATACTTATCTTTCATAGTTACTTATGCCCAAAAAGTATCGTTTTGTTTGGCGTATGAGTGTGAAAAATATTATTAGGGATTAAAGCGATGATGGTTTATCTTTATGTACCACTGGTTCTGACGATTGTGTTAAATGATACTTTTCGATTAGTTCCGTAAAAGGTTGCTGCAAAGAAATTTTTTCTTTTGTCAATGGTTGAATAAACGATAACTTCTCTAAGTGTAGCGCTTGCCGATGCCATAACGTGCAGTCGCCGCCGTAAAGGTCATCACCCAGCAAGGGATGTCCTATAAATTGGCAATGAATACGGATTTGATGGGTGCGGCCTGTGGCTAATGATAATTTTAACAGCGTATTGCCGCATATCTCCGCTACAGGCTGATAGAATGTACAAGCGTATTTCCCTTCGGGCATTACAACGCGTCGTTTGTCTGTTGAGGTATATCTGCCAATAGGCGCTTCGATTTTTCCTTCGTGTGTTATCATTCCGCCAGCTAGCGCCAAGTAAGTTTTTTCTAATTGCTGCAATGACAGCCAGTGCTGCACATCAGCCGTTTTGGCGATGAGCACTAGTCCAGAAGTATTTTTATCCAATCGACCTACAGGTCTAAAAACTTTTGGTCCTTGCTGATGAGCAAAATAAGCCAGTACGCCACTGGCTAAATTTTGGTCGTCATTTTGAAAACGAGGATATAATGGCAGATGAGCGGGTTTATCTAGTGCTAATACCGCTTCGTCTTCATAAACAATGGTTAGTTTCATCATTCTAGGAACAATAGTGCTGGGCGTTTCAGGGACGTTGACCAGAATGGCCAGAACGTCGTTTGTTTGTACTTTATGCCGCACAGTTACCCGATGACCATTAATTAGGATTCCGTGCGGTGACTGCTTTAATCGCGTGATACCTTTTTGCGATAGTTTGAATTGATCGGTTAAAATCTCCCGTATTTTTTGGTTAGCTAAATCTTTGGTGATGGTAAGTGTTAAATAATTATTGTTCATCAGCTATTCTCACTAATCAATTTTGAAGCGAGCTTTACTGCCTTTTTCACTGGGCGTCACAATAAGTTGGGCTTTGATACGCTCTTTCAGTTCTGCCACATGGGAAATAATGCCTACTAAACGCCCCCCCAGCTGTAATTCTATCAAACAGTCAATAGTTTGCTCCAAAGAATCGCTATCCAAAGTTCCAAATCCTTCATCAATAAAAATTGTATTAAGCTCAATACCGCCAGCAGCGTTTTGGACAACATCAGATAAACCTAATGCTAACGCTAAAGAAGCCTTGAAACTTTCGCCGCCGGATAATGTGGAAACTGCACGGGTTTTTCCAGTATAATTATCCATAATATCAATATCTAAGCCTGCTTTGCGTTGCTTGCTCACCAATTCTTGCTGTCTTCGGAAATAATACCGTCCGCCGGTCATTTTATTCAGCCGCTTATTAGCTTCTTGTAAAACTTGTTCAAAATAAGTCAGTAAAACAAAGGTTTCAAAGTTCATGCGTTGGTTGTTGTCCCCATCAGCCAAGTTAGCCAAACGCGCCGCTGTTTGATACGTCGCTTCTGCTTCTTTTTGCAAATTGCTGTAATTATTTGCCGCATTCAGTATGGATTGATTGTGTTCATAACTAATTTGGCAGCGATTTTGCTGCTGCTGCAACTGTTCTACGCGTTCTTTTAGTTGCTTTTGCTGATTTTCTAATTGAGATAAATCAATTTTCGTTTTACCTGCTAATTGTTTTTGACAATTTTCCCACTGCATTTTACTGGCGGCGAGATTTTTTTCATAATGATTGATCTCTTCGGTCAAACGTTCTAAATGATGGCTCTGGTTTTTATACTGTTCATATTCTGTTTGATCGGTAAAATATTGTTGCAGAGCTTTGCCAAAATCACTTTGCGCATTATGCAATAGTTCTTGTTGTTCTCTGTATTTCTCGCTGACGGCTGCTAGCTGTCCTGACAATTGATGGTGTTCTTTTTGGCAATGAACTAACTGGTCGCTGGTGATTTCAAATTGTTTTTGAAACTGTGCTATCCGCTGTTCTTTAAGGGTTATTTCTTGTTCAAGAGTATTGGCTTGACGAAATGCTTCCGGCAAGCGTTGTAAAGTTTCTTGATAAGACTGCTGAGCAACGGCCGCTGACGTTTTTTTCTCTTGCTGCATTTGCTGGGCGTTTTGCAGTGTTTCTTCTAACCGTTGCAATTGTTTAATAAGCTTTTCTTCTTCTTGACGCAGTTGAGATTGTGTCAAAAGAGCTTGCTTTAATTCTTCTTGCTGACTTTTTTCTTGACGATATTGTGCTTGCAGAGCGGCGTAATGGTCTTTTTGGGCTTGATGCCATTGGGTGAATTGTTCTTTCGAACTGGGAATTGTCGCTTTTGCTTCATCAGCAAACATTTCCTGCCAAAGTCGTTTTAAGTCGCTTTCGGTCAATGATAAGTTTTTCTCTGCTTCCGTTAGTTGAAGGCGTACTTGTTCCAAAGATTTTTCTTGTTTTTTCAGTTCTGTTTCGTCAACCAAATTTTCTGGTGCTTGTTGTGGTTTGAGATGAGTTGTTGCACCGCATACAGGACAAGGATCACCGTCAATTAACTGTGCCGCCAAAACGGCACTGTATTGTTCCAGTTGTTGTTTGCGCAATCTTTCGACATAGTTCGTTTGCTCTTGCCAACGCTTTTGGCATGTTTGCATAGCTGATGATAGTTTAGGTAATTGGTTTTGATGCAGTTCGATAAATTGCTGGGCTTTCTTCAAAAGGTCATTATATTGCTTACCAGCGTGGGTGATTTCTTGCAAAGAAAGCGCTAGCTGATTTTCTCTTTCACTTTTTTGTTGCATTTCTTTTAATTTTTCCTGCAAAAATTGCTGCCGTTTTTTTGACGCTTGTACCTGTTCTGTCAGAAACGCTGCTTGCTTTTCTGCCGCTAAATTTTCTTCTTGCAGTTTTGTTGCTTCCTTTTCCAATCTAGCTAGTTGAGCAGATTCTTCACGATACCGTTTCAGCGTGAGCAGCTGCTCTTTTTGAACGTCTATTTTTGCCGCTTCCGTCTTTAGTTGTGCCATCTGCGGTTCCAACTGAGATAGTTGAATTTTGTTTTGAGTGAAAAGTTGCTCTAGTCGTTGTTGCTCCTGCTGACTTTTAGCGGCGTCGTTTTGATAAATAACAACGGACTGCGCGAATGGTGCCAATTTTTGTGCAGAATGAATTTTGTCAATGGTTTGGCGTTTTTGCACGATGATGCTTTCTTGTTGCAATAATTGTTGGTAATCGTGCTCGGCTTGTGTTGCTTGAGCAAATAATTGGTTGATGTTCTTGCTTTCTACAAGTTGCTCTGTCAGTATTTCTGCCTGTTTTTGATAAGTTGCTAATTGATTTTTTAAACGTTCATTTTCGGTTAGCGCTACGGTCATAGCTTCTTGCATTTGCGGGAAAAGCGTGGTCAATAACGGTTTTTCCTGTTCTAATTGCTGCTTTAAAATAGTATCTTCTGTTTGAAATTGGCGCAAACTCTCCATCAAAAGCAATTCATATTTATCATATTCCTTTTTGCTTTCATTTTTTTCGGCTTTTAATTTCTGTTGGACTTGTTCATAAAATTCTGTGCCGAATAATTTTCGCAAAATCTCGTTTTTTTCTTTTGTATCAGCATTGAGAAACTGCCTGAAATCCCCTTGTGGAATCATGACGATTTTGCGGAATTGATCGTCGTTTAGACCCAATATTTCCGTGATTTTTGCTCTGACTTCGTCAATTTTTTCTAACGGCTCAAATTCGTTGTGACTGATGCATTGTAAAACCACTTCGTGTTTGCCGTCTTTAAAACCGCCTCGTTTGCTGGGTAAACGTTGTTCCGGTTGGCGGCGCACGAAATAAATTTTATTATGCACCATAAACGTTAATTCGACTGCCGTTATTATACCAGCTTCTTCTGCAACAAAATCACTGCGCAACCCTTTGCTTTGTCGCTCTTTATTGCTGGCGTCGCCATATAAAGCGTAACAAATGGCATCGAAGATCGTTGTTTTGCCGGCACCAGTAGGACCAGTGATAACGAACATTTGATTTTCTGCCAGTTCGGCAAAATCCAGTATTACTTCTTGAGCATAGGGACCGAATGCCGTCATTTTTAATCGTAATGGCCGCATCTATATCGCCTCCTTGTGTATGGCGTCAAGTATTTTCAATAGCCAGTTGGTTTCCGCTTCAGTCATTTCCTCGCCCAGAATCTGACGATAGAATTCGGCAAAAAGTGTCTGTGGCGAATTTTTAACTGACAAATTAGGTAGATTGACCGATGATTGTGGTAGTTGCTGATTTTCGCGGCTCAATTCCAAAATGTAAGGATACGCCGTTTTTAATTGCGCCATAGGTTCCAAAAGTTCGCCTGTATCAGTCAAAATCGCTCGGATATAATCCTCGCTTTGTTCGCGCAAAAGTGTTTGTAAAGTTCCTTTAATCGTTCGCATTTCACGAAGGGGCTTTAACGGAATCAAGGTGATTTTTCGTTGACCTTTTGCGGTCAAGTCAATCTGTACCAGAGATTTTTCTTGATTTTCTTCTGCAAAAGAATATTTTAATGGCGCTCCAGCGTAACGAATTGCTTCATTGCCAGAACATTGAGCGCGATGTAAATGTCCTAATGCTACATAATCGAATTGCTGTAATAAATTACTGCTCCAACACTCTGTTCCGCCAATGGATAACTCACGTTCCGATTCTGAATACTGCGGTTCTTCTTCGCCAATGACGACGCCATGAGCAATCAAAACATGGCGTTCGTTTTCAACACAATGTTGTTTTAACGTTGCCAATACCGCCGCCATTGCTTCCTGATAATCTGTAAGCGTTTCTTCTTGCAATAGATAGCGAATAGTTGCTAAATCGGCGTATGGCAGCAAATGAAAATAAACTTTGCCATAATCGTCCTCTTTCACAACTTCATAAATGGGTAATGAGAGTCGTCCAGCAACATGTAATCCTGCTTTGGCTAAAATACCATTGGCAAAGCCCAGTCGTTCACCGCTGTCATGATTGCCGCCGATAACTAAAACGGTTACTTTTAAATCCAGTACCACTTTGGAAAGAAATTCATCCAGCAGGTTAACGGCTTCTACTGGCGGCATACGACGATCATAAACATCGCCAGCTAATATCAACACATCAGGTTGGCGATAAGTTATTTCTGCCAAAACTTGTTCAAGCACTGCTTTTTGATCTTCCAATAAAGGAACGCCGTTTAATTTTTTGCCGATATGCAAATCGGCCAAATGAAAAATGCGCATATTTTTCCTCCACTATAGTATTCACCACAACAGCCATGACAGCGCAATGCCAATCAAAGCAAACCCTGCGCCCAGCCAGCCCATATTTTGAATATGTTTAAGATAAGATGAAGCAAAACCCCATACCAATTTTTCCAACTCTTGTGGCGACATGGCCTGCACTTGCACTGCCGTTACTTGAGCTAAATTCATTTGTTGTAAGATTTTTGGCCCTTCCTGTATTAAACTCATCCACAAAGCGTCTAACAAATAATCAATCATTTGCTGATACAATTCATCAGGCAAATCGTCAGCCGAGATCATGGTTAGTAAGCGCTGCAAGCTTTCACGCCACCAAATCGCAAAGGCTTCATCGTGCAATAATTGCTGAACCAATTCTGATAAACTTTCGGCAGTTGCAGACCAATCCAGCCATTCTTGCAGCGGTTTTTTGGCGGCGTGCGTCATAATATCTGCCAGCCATTGCGCCAGAATCGTTTCGTCAGTCATTGCCCAAAGTTTATCCCATGCCAGCGCCTGCCAAAAAGATTCATCCAGATCGCCTAATAGATCAGCCGGTGTCTTATTGGTTAAAGTAGTGGCAAATGCCGGCAACAACGTCTGTATAGCATCTTTTATAACGCTTCTCTGTACTACTTGCCAATGTTCTTTAAGCCATTGGTTAGCTAATATCACTTCCGGCTCCATTCGGCGGTATAGTTGCGGCAAATCATGAAGAATTGTTTTGGACAAGATTCCTTGCAGGGGCTTTTGTTCAATAATCGTCATGGTTTCAAGCAGCAAATGATAGAGCAAATGATTGACTCTCCAGTCGTCTGTCAGTCGCTTGAACAGTTCCTGCAACTGTTGTGGCTGAATTTGTAGCTGCGCCGGAACAAAGCGTGCTACATGATCTTGCCAAAAATGCCACAAAATAGTTTCCATCTCTGAGCGCTTGGAAATCAAAAAAACAGGCAATTTATTCTCTACTAATTTTTCAACGACTTGTTCTGCCAGTTCATCACCACCCATGAGTTTGTAGCCCATTAACTGGACAAAAGATAGGCGATTTTTGATTTGTTTTTGGACCAAAGCAGTTAATTCAGGCTTCTTTTGAACCAAATAACGAAGCAATTCATCATAGACGATCTGCATAATCCAGCCGATATTCTGTTCTATCCACCCATTAAGTTTGCCGTCAAATAACTCTGCCAAAGGCTTTTGAGATACTGATTGCGTCGCTATTTCACTCAAACGTTGCGCAAAAGGCTCGCTGGCAAGATAACGCAGCAGTTTTTGAATGATTCCTTGAATAAAAACAGGTATTTTTTCTTTATCGATAATTTGTGCAAAGGTTTGTTGCTGCCATTGCTGGAATTTTTCATTCCACCGCAAAGCTTGCTTTCGATAATCAATTGTCGGCCATGCGATGGTCAAATGATCGGTGAAATTGATAGCGGCAGTTGTCAGCTGTTCTTGCCGCTGTCCAAAAGGTTGGGTGCTTTGCGCCAACGTTGCTAGTTGTTTAATGAATTGTTCGCTGATGAAACGTTGTACGGTTGCCATAGGCGGCATCCAATCTTTTAATTGTTGGAAAGAATATTGTCCTTGCTTGCTTAGCCAAACCGTTAAATGTGTTTTTGTCCACAATTGAACTGCTAATAAACTTTCAACAGCTAAAGGCTCCCCTTGTTCCGTCACTTTTGTCCAAAGCGATTGCTTAGCCAAAAAATCCTTTTGTGCAGCGGAAAAGATAGTTTGTTGATACTTGTTCAGTTGTTGCAAGAAAATATCTTCATTCAGAACGTAACGATTTACCATATTGCCCATACTGTGTGAAAAGCGTTCTTGCTGTTTGGGAATGACGCCTTGCAGCGCGTGAATATTGCCCAAAGGACGATAGGGCCAAAATAGTCCTTTAATTGCGGCGCAGTTTGTTCCATAGCCTACGGCGCCAAAGACGAAAGATTTGCCGCCTACTAAAAGCGCCAATGATTGCGCTGTTGTTGGCAAAGTGCCGAAACCGGCTAATGTGCAGCCCAAAATCAAACCGACACTTCCGCCTAATGTCGCACCAAGATAGTTAAGCGGCTTTAATTCCCGTCCCATGAAATCCTTTACCAGCTGCAAAATTTCATCATTGCTCAATTGCAATAAACTGTTTTCTGCTAAACGGCTCAAATTTCCTTCTAATAATGTGATTACAGCTTGCTGTCCCCACTGGTTAAGTATAGGTAAGAATTTTTCCAACCGTTTTGGCTCAAAAATCATTCGCCATAAGTTAGCTAAGGGCATTGTTTGGCTTTTTTGACTAAGCCAGTTGCTGGATAAGAATTGCTCAACACCATGTTCTAGCAGTGATGAGAAAAGTTTTGTCTGCTCGATAGTTGAAATCGAAGGCGATAGTTCCTCTAAATAACGCGTTAGCCATTGCTGTATTTGGCTTGCCCACTGAATATTCAAGGTTTCGCTAACAGTCTTGTCCAGCAAGCGATAGCCATATTTACTCAAGAATGTTACATTGCAGCGCTCTTTAATCTCTGTTAACAGCAGTTTGCATACCATTTCAGCAGCTTTAGGGGTTAAGCGCGCCGCCATGTTTGGCGGCTGCCATCGTTCAAGAGGCGTGTTTAAGGCTATGGCTATGATATTTTCTGCTTCGCTGGCCAAAAAATGGCGCAAATTATCTTTAATCAAGGAGCGTAAACTTCTTTGCAAAGTTTTTCGTTCCACTTTATTAGCCAAATCAGCAATAGTTGTTTTTTCTGCCCATTGATCTAATCGAGTGACAATTGTTTCTGCTGTTTTCTGGGAGCCATTTTCCGCTAAAAACTCGCCGATTTTACTGACAAAATCGTAATCATAGAGCATATCTTGCAAAATAGCATCATGAACAGCTTGCAAAATATCGCCTCTTAACCCTTTTTCCTCAGCAAAAGTTTCGGTAATGGCTTCTTCTATTAAATGATTTAGCGCTTCTTGATTGACTGCTAGCCACTCATTTATTTGTTTAATAAAAAGCGGCAATTGTTCCTGTAAAAATGGCAGCAAAAATGTGGCGTCTTGCATTGGCAGCAAATTTTTTAAGGGGATTTTTAGTGTCAAAACAACATAAGCCAATTCATTAGCAGTCAATGTCAGCAAACCTTTCGCTTCTTCCGTATCCAACCAAGTAAGCAGATATTGACAGATTTCTTTTGGCGTCAGCAACAAAAAATCACTTAGTTGTTTGGCTTTAAGCTCAGCGGCAACAGCTTCTAATAATCCCTCAAAATCTATTGCGTGTAACGTTCTTATGGCAAGTTGCAGAATATTGTCGGCATATTGTTCTTCAAGCAACTGAACGAATTCGACTAAAAACAGTTGGAGTTTATCAGCAATTTTTTCGGATAAAGGACCCAAGCCTAACTCACTCCAAGTCATATCGCTGCCAGAAGTTAGCCAATGACGAAAAATTTTTTCCACATAATTTCCTTCTGTTAAAGTTTGCACAACAATATGCAATACTTCTTGGCTGAGTTGTCTTAAAGTTTGTTGGTTTAATAGGTCGTCTTCAGCGAAATGTTTTAGTATCAAATTTTCCAGAGTTTTTCCTTCTTCAAACCATAGAGAAGATAAAACGGTCTGCAAATTATTCATAAACAGTTCATATTGGCATAAATCGCCCAACTGTACATTTTCAAAAACTTTGACTGCTTTTTCAACAAAAAATGTTTTCAACAGCTCATCGATGGCGGCTGTTACTGAATCCATTTGTAATCGTTCAGAAATTACCGTCTTGGTTAAAATTTCTTCCTCCAGCAATCGGCTGGCTTCATGAATAAAATCTTCTTTAGTCGTTTCCACTACGCCGCCTTTTTTGAACAATCCTTTAATCGCTACGTCGTTGGTCATATAGCCGGTTAAAGCGCCTAAAATTATTTCTAAAAAAATTTGTCCGATCATTGCTGACAGCCTCCTTCGCTTGTTACCTCATTTTTACAAAAATAACGGTAAAAAGCAATAGCAAAAATACAAATTTTATTTGCCAAACCGGAAAAAATACGCTACAATAAATAATAACATACGAAAACGATGGTAAAACAATTTTTCAATCGTTTTCTCACCGAGGGGATGTAATGGTTTCGACGGGGGATATGCGGTTGTTTGAGAAGCGAGTTGACTTGCTCCGTCATAAAATAGAGCAACTTTAAAATTAAACGCTAAAAATAATAATAATTTAGCTTTCGCTGCCTAATTGCGGCGAACTTCTCGTCTGCTGAGCCTGCGGTGCTGATAGAGGAGCTAACCTTAGCGGGCTTACACTGTGCATAGCGTTGGATAAACGCAGTGGAAATTTTATCCGACTAACTTGAAAAGCCTGTTTGTGGGCATTTTTCAAGAAAATTTATACACAAACTACGCTCGTAGAAGCTCAAATGGTCGATCTTTCGGACAGGAGTTCGACTCTCCTCATCTCCATTTTTAGGCGTATTAGTCGAAGGCTCATCAATGTTTAGTTTTATTTCAATATTGATGGATAGACGATTAATATTATGCCAGATAGATATATTTCCAAAAGTTTTAGCGATGTTGTTATGAAATGAGTAATCTTTAAAGCAAAAATGGCTCAGCCAATTTGGCGAGCCATTTTTTATATTTAGCCTTTCGGATTAAATAAAACTGCCATAGTAAAGCCCATCATTAAAGCCACTGTTATGCCCAATGCAGATGCCGCCAAGCCGCCAGAAAATACGCCTGCTAACCCTTTTTCGGTCATGGCTTCAATGGTTCCTTGCATCAAGGTATGACCAAAACCGCTTAAAGGAATTGTTGCGCCTGCTCCGGCAAAATCGACTAAAGGCTGGTATAGTCCTAAACCGCTTAAAACAGCGCCCATTACTACATAAGAAACCAATACATGGGCTGGTGTCACTGAAAAGGGCGTTAAATCAATAACCAGCTGAGCGATGACGCAAATTAAACCGCCCACTAAAAATGCTTGTATTAGACCATTCAGCATAGTTTCACCTCCTAATGTAGTTGTTCAATGACAACGCCGTGCGCGATACATGGAATAGATTCGCCTTGTTGGGTGCTTGTTGGACTGAGCAAAGCGCCGGTGCCAACGAGCAAGATTTTTTTCAGCTTGCCTTCTGTCAGCTGGGGAAGAAAATGAGCGCCTAAAACTGTTGCTGAGCAACCGCAACCGCTACCACCAGCGTGGGTGTCTTGTTTTTTGTCATAAATGAGCATACCACAGTCCAGCAATTTGTTTTTGACATCATAGCCGCGCTGTAACAACATTTTTTGACATATTTCCCAGCCAATATGACCTAAATCGCCAGTAACAATATAATCAAGCGATGCCAGATCATGGCAATCGTCTAAATAAGCGCAAATGGTATCTACCGCTGCCGATGCCATAGCTGTGCCCATATCCATATTATTTTTTGTTCCATTATCAATAATTTTACCACAAACGCCGCAAGTGACGCCAATATTGCCTTGTCCCTTTTCTAATAAATAAGCGCCGCTGCCAGTTACTGTCCATTGGGCGGTCATAGCGCGTTGTACGCCCATTTCAGTGGGAAAACGCAGTTGCCGTTCCGCTGTATCATGATGGCTGGAGGTACAGACTGCGGTACGCTGCGCAAAACCGCCGCTAAGCAACGTACCGGCTAAAAGCAATCCTTCCGCCAATGTAGAACAAGCACCATATAAGCCAAAATAAGGTGTTCCTGCCCAGCGGGCAGTAAAACTGGTCGCTACAATTTGGTTAAGCAAATCACCGCCTAGCAGACAATCTATTGTATCCGATTCGACGCCTCTTTTTTCCAAGGCAATTTCCAAAGCGTATTGTTGCAATTTTTGTTCTGCTTTTTCCCAAGAGGCTTCGTCAAAAAGATTGTCAGGAAAAATGAAGTCAAAATGACCGCCCAGCGGTCCCTCGTTTTCTTTAATGCCGGCTGTAGTTGCATAAGAGGCAATGATTGCTGGGGCTGAAAATTGCCATGTTCGTTTACCGATTCGATTGTTCATGCTAAACACCTCACATCATGATAAACTTGATTAAACCAATAACGACAGAAGCCAAAATACCATATAGAATAACCGGTCCCGCTACGGTGAAAATTTTAGCGCCAATACCATAAACCATACCTTCGCGTTTGAATTCCAGCGCCGCCGAAACAACCGAATTGGCAAAGCCGCTGATGGGCACCATAGAACCGGCGCCGCCGAAACGACCAATTTCATCATATATTCCCAAACCGGTTAAAAGCCCCGTTAAAACAACAATTGTTACACTGGCAAACCCTGCCGCCGTTTTTACTTCTATTCCCTGTAAAATCCAATAATTGATGACTAGTTGTCCTAAAACGCAGATACCGCCGCCCACAGCGAAAGCCCGTAAGGTATTGGCCAATACTGGCACCTTAGGCGCAGTACTTTTAACTAATCGTTGATATTGAACTGCGGCGTATTGATTAAGTAAACTCATTTGATTTTCATTTTGCTTTAATAGTTGATGCCAATTTTTTTGTCGGTCGTTGTTTTTTTCTGATGCTTCTTGATAAGCCAATGCTTGATGTTCTTTTTTTAAAGTTGCAATCATCTGGTTGATAGCAGCTTGATCCATTGTTTTCAGATTAGCCAGCGCTTTTTCTCTTTCCAGCAGTTTGTTTTTTTGGTTAATAAAATTCATTGCTCCGCCTCCTTAAAAATAGTATGCCAACAAAAAATTAAGCTATACCAAAAAAAGGCTGTTCATCAGCAAAAATGACAGATGAACAGCCTTTGAACGAGAAAATTTCTCCTCATGTGCTTATGATAAGTTTATATTTCGTAAAATAAGCGAAAAAATACTGTAATGAACCAAATGATTCATCACAGTATTTGATAATGCTATTATTATTGTTATGCCGCAGGGAAAAATGGCCATATCATTGGAATAACGATAATGCAAACAATATAAGCTAATACTAAAAGCGGCAAACCGATTTTGACATAGTCCATGAATTTTAAACCGCCCGGTCCTAAAACTAAAGTATTAGGCGGTGTGGCAATCGGTGTGGCAAATGCTGAGGAAGCGGCAATGCCAATCGTCATAAGAATTGCATGCGGACTTGCTCCCAAGCCATAAGCAATTTGCAGTCCAATGGGCGCTAAAAGCGCGCAGCTAGCAGTATTGGACATAAATTGTGTTAAAATTGCCGACAACAAAAACAGCACAGTCAAAAGTACATATGGGCTGGTGGAATCTCCTACGATACTAATAACAGCATTAGCAATCATAGCACCCGCGCCGGTCGTATCCAAAGCGTCCGCTAAAGAAAGCGTTCCGGCAAAAAGGAAAATCGTTGTCCAGTCAATAGCGTGGTAGGCTTGTTTTTCAGTCAATGTTCCGGTAATGACGCAAACCATAGCGCCAGCAACAGCTGCCACATGAAGCGGAACAAGATCGAACGCCATGACGATAACAACAACGAGTAATACAGCAGCAGAAATGATTTGTTTCGGTTTGCTGTAAACTTTGTGGCTGTCGGTATGCACAGTACTATCGTCTATTTGGCGATTTTCATTAGGCAAAAGTTTGCGGCCAATAGTACACAGATATAAAATTCCCAAAACAGTCATAGGAATACCGACCCATGCAAATTCCAAAAAGCCGAACGTACGCTCACCATAAGCCTCTAAAACTGTATTAACGGTAATATTAGGCGGCGTACCAACCAACGTGATCATACCGCCAAGGCTGGCCATCATTGCTAACGGCATCAAAATTTTACCGCGATTCCAGCCTGCTGAATCAGCAATACCGATACAAACTGGCAATAAAACGGCAACAGTACCCGTATTGCTTAAGACGGAAGATAAAACGGCAGTAACGAGCATAACGCCCAAAGACAGCATAAGCTCACTGCCGCCCGATATTTTTACCACCGTGTCGCCAATAATTTTAGCAACGCCAGTTTCAAATAAGGCTGCCCCGACGACAAACATACCAGCAAATAAAACGACGTTCGTATTAGCCAAACCATTAAATGCTGTTTTTTGCGAAATAACGCCAGTCAAAACTAAAGCTACAGGAATGCACATTGATGTTACAGCCAAAGGAATAATTTCTGTAATAAACAAAACGGCTGCAACAGCTAAAATGACTAACGTGATGATTGCTTTTTGATGCATTAATGCTGCCGCTTCTTCAGGTGTCAATTCACCACCAGTAGCGCCAAAAGCTGCTGCGGCTACAAAACATAAAGCCAGCATCATCACAAGAAAAGTTACTCTTTTTTTCATGGATTCACCCTCCAGTCCAATAAACGAAATTGTCTAATAACTACTCGTAACCAAGAACCTCCTTTGCTTTTAATTTTTTGTCTTGCTTTATCATCAATCATTCATCTGGTTACACCAATTATTATCTTTGTATCTGTTATAATACAGGAAGATAAGACAACTGTAAATATTGAGTTTATTATCAGAGTCATAATAAATTCTTAAAAGTACTGTTCTGAAGGTCTTCTAAGCGATACTTCGCCGCTTACAAAGCGCGTCACAGCGCCGTTTTTACTCTCCAAGAGCAAAGCACCCTCATCATCAATGCCAATGAATTTTCCCTGTTGTAATACAGTATTCTTGCTGAGCACGCTGACATTTTCACCCAAAGCGGCGCAATGTGACAACCATTTTTCTTTAATGGGAGCAAAACCTTCTTGTTGATATTGCTGCAAATAAACGTCCATTTTGCTCAGAATAGCTTGCAGAATAACGGCTCTCTGCAAAGGTTTGGTTGTAAACATAGTCAAAGACGCTGCTTTTGTCTGCATTTCTGGTGAAAAATCCTCTTTTTTTTGGTGAACGTTGACGCCGATACCAATAACTAAAAAATCAATACCATCTGTTTGGGGTATCATTTCAGCCAAAATGCCACAGATTTTTTTGCCGTTGAGCAGTACATCGTTAGGCCATTTGATCATTGGCTGAAGATCAACGGCATCTGCGATGCCTTCGCAAACAGCTATTGCCGCAATCAACGAATAGCGGCTGGCTTCCTGCAAAGTAATCTGCGGACGCAAAATCAGAGAAAATAAAAGTCCAGCACTTTTTTGAACGTGCCATGATCGCCCTAAGCGCCCTTTGCCACCAGTTTGTTCTTCAGCGGTTATCAATGTGCCGTGTACAGCGCCTTTTTGTGCAAGGCGTTTGCCTTGTTCGTTAGTTGAATCAACAGTGTCATAACAAAAAATATGCGCTTTGTTGAGAAAAGAAATCTTGTCGGCGTTTTTGCTGATGTTTTCAACGGTTAGTATATCGTGGTTGGATAGAAGATATTCTGTGGACATGATCTGATGCTCCTTTGTTGTTGGAATTTTGTTTAGCGTAAATGCAAAACTTAATTTTAAAAAGAATTCTATTAAAAAGCAACTTTATTATAACTTAAAGATTTTATTGCTTGCAATAGTCGCTTGTTTTTGATAGAATAAAAAAAGTGATTGCAAAAAATCATTTAGGGTTAATTGTACGGCAAATCGAAGGAGGTGTATAGCACATGTCAAGAGTGTGTGAAGTTTGTGGCAAAGGTGCCTCTACCGGCATGCAAGTCAGCCACTCCCATATCAGAACTAAGAAAAGATGGTTGCCAAATATTCAAAGAGTGAAGGTCGTTGTTAATGGTACACCTAAAAAAATCAACGTTTGTACTCGCTGCTTGCGTTCCGGTAAAGTTCAGCGTGCCAACTAATAAAGCAATGACGAAATAAAACATCTCGTCCTTTAATAATTAAGGAAAGAGATGTTTTTGCTTTGTTTAAGAATTAAAAATAAGGGGCAAAAATAGTTGCTCCTTATTTTTTTGTCATTATTGTCAAAATTTGTGTGATGAGGCTTGCTATTATCTATTGATTTGTTTTATAATGTTTATGTTAACTATCATGTATACGTTATTATAAATTGCTATGCAAAATTGTTTCATGTGTCGTTAAATTTTTGTTAAATTTGGTATATAATGTTAAGAAGCATAACAGGAGGTAGATAAAGATATGTTTAAACCAAACTACAAGGTTGAATATTGTCCCATTTGTGGCGCTAAATTGGATACCGAAGAGTTTATGGGCTATGGTCTCACGTCAGGTTATAATTCGGGATGTCCTAATTGTAAGAAGTATAATGATATTTGGGCTTGCGGCATTAGAGAATTGACATTAGGCGATTGGCACAGCGAGTCGTATACTTCTGATTATGGTACACTAAGCGATGAAGAAATTAAAATCGAAAAGAAAAATTTGCGCAAACTCAATCGTTTGATTCGCTTAGAAAAAATCAAACGACTTTTCAAAAAATAACAGAACCGCAAACCACAAACAGTGGCTTGTGGTTCTTTTTATTTTTTTGAGGTGAAGTGTTATTTTTGGTATAAATTCACAGATTACGGTTCATACTGGTGAATAGGCTTAGGGAAAAGTTCGACCATTTTTAGGATAATATGCAGATAGTGATTAGCGAATAATGAGGTGGCAAAAGTGAAACTGTTCATTTTAGCGTTGTTTATTTTGGTGGCGCTGGCATTGCCGGTAAGATTTACCATAAAAGGCAAACTTAATGGTCGCCGCTTAGATGGCAGTTTAGATATTCAATATGCTTTTTGGCATATTCGTCGGCAGTGGCAGCATCAAATGGGTGAAGTGTCAGAAAAAGATGTATCACCTTCCACCGTATTGACAACGGCGAAGAATGAAAATATTTTACCTAACTGGCGGCTAATCATGCACGATTGTCAATGGTTATGGCATAAATACCGGAAGCGCATAACGTTGGAAAAATTAGAAGTTAATTTGAAAGCTGGTTTGCAGCAAGCTGATGTTTTGGGCTGGTTGTCTGGTCTTTTGTGGGGATTTTTTGGCGCTGTCAATCTACATCGTCAGAAAAAGATTGTGGTAAATTTTGAGCCGGTATTTACGGGTGAACGGTATTTTGGGGCACAAACTGAGGGTATAATCTCCAGCACATTAGGCCAAATTATACTGAGTGTTGTCATGTTGGCGGTTGATGCCATACGTATTTATTGGCAGCTGCATGTAAAAGTAGGAAGGAGAAAAGTGTATGAGTAATCATCCTATCAATGAGTTGATGGAAAAAGCCATGGAAAACATCAAAAAGATGGTAGAAGTTAATACCATTGTTGGTGAAGCAGTCGAAACCAAAAGCGGCACCGTCATTATTCCGGTGACCAAAATTAGCTGCGGGTTCGCTGCCGGTGGCAGTCAGTGTTTGAGCAGTGACAAAGAGCCGACAATAGTCGGTCAAACGCCCGAGGAAAAAGAAATTCCCTTTGGCGGTGGCAGCGGCGGTGGGGTATCGGTGCAGCCGGTGGGATTTTTGGTCGTCAGCGGCAACGATGATATTCGCTTTCAAGTGGTTGATGACAGTGCTATTTTAGACCGTTTGTTGGATCAGATTCCCGATTTGATTGGGCAAGTCAAAGAAAAATTGAGCCACAAAAAAAGCTGCGATATGACGGCGGAAAAAAGCCCTGCAACGGTTGTGGTAGAATGAGTTGTTCGTAAAAATGTCGACTAATAATCTGCATAATCCCGTAAATTATTGCGTTGTCAATAGTTTACGGGTTTTTTGTGGTTTAATGTAGAAGATATTTGTACAATAGTTCATAATATAGTAAGTTTGTGGCATATATTGGTCAATATATGGAGGGCTGTTAGCATGATGAAAGATTTTGAAAAAATATATTGTATTACAATGGATTCGATATTCGTTAAAATAACAAGAGCGTGCTTAGGCAGGATAAGCGCAAAAATATTTTCTGTTCTTATTAAGCCCAGCCAACAATCATTACAGTAGAAACTATTCGTTAATAAGTCAGTTGAAAGCAAGCGGCAAATTTGATATAATAAAATAAATAATTCATAGCAATAGATGAGGAGCGCATAATGAAAAAGAACAGAGAAAATGATTTCATCATGCTGCCCAAAAATGATTTGGCCTTTAAATTGCTTTTCGGCGACGAACGTAACAAAGACCTGCTCATTGATTTGTTAGCCGCCATTTTTCTCAAGCACCTAGCAGCTTGAGCGAATTGGAATACTACACGATTTGTTAAAAGATGCGCCCGACGATAAGCAAGGAATCCTCGATGTGCGCACCAAACAAGCCGATGGCAGCCAGATTAACATCGAAATACAAGTTTATCCTATAGAGACGATGGTGCATCGCTCTTTATTTTATTGGAGTAGAATATATGTTGCGCAATTAGGAAAAGGGCAGTTGTATGATATACTCAAGCCTTGTATAGCAATCAACATTGTTAATTTTGCCATGACCGAACTGAATAGACCTCATACGACGTGGCATATTACCGAAGATCATGCAGGAGATAAATTGAGCGATTTATTTGAAATGCATTTTTTAGAATT
>CATJSX010000086.1 GCA_949743265.1 uncultured Peptococcaceae bacterium | reverse complement strand
GTGGGATTCGAACCCACGAGCCCTTGCGGACTACCTGATTTCGAGTCAGGCTCGTTATGACCACTTCGATACGTCTCCATAGTATAATTATTCAGTTTTAGGCACAGGTAACACGATTTCGAGTCAGGCTCGTTATGACCACTTCGATACGCTTCCATGAACAATATGTAGTTTTCAACACAGAACATGATTTTAGAGGTGAATCATATGCTAACCATTTTGATAAAGATTAATACAAAATTATTTTAACATGATTCTGTTGCTATGAGAAATACTATTTATTGATGTTTAATTTTAAAGGTTTACAGTCAATTTGTCAATAACCAGTTTTGAATTTTACTGGTAAAGTCTGTTTTTGAACGATGGCATAAGACAAAGAATCAAGAAAAATTAAATAAAACGTTCAGAGTGACAACAAAAGTGTATTTCTGTATGGCAAAGTGGTATAGGTATCTTCATGATCGATTAGATTGTTTTAGTTTTAGAGCAGAGTGGCATTTTTGAAAATGAAAAATTTTCGACTGGTATAATATTCTATTATCATTGATGTGTCAATGTTAATGTATATTTTTTGATAAGGATATGCTAAAATAGACGCAAAGAAGGTGAAATGATGATTGATGAGCAGCTATCTCCTCAAACTAAAAAGATGATGCTGGTGCAATATGAAAAATTGATGGCGACTAAACAAGGCAATATTTACGAACATTTAGATATACCGTTTAATATGTTGGAACTGACATTTTTTTATCAGTTGGCTGATTGGTACTGTGCAGAAGAACCTTCTGCCGATCAAAAGAAAATACATGAGATTGCGCTCTTGTCGACGTTGATTTTTTTATCATCAAAGATTCATTTTGCTATCACAGAGAATCTATCGGAAGAAACGGCGCTTCGGCAGAAAATGCAATTTCCGATTTTGATTGGTGATTTGCTCTATAGTTTATTTCTTGCTGAAATAGTGGAGCAAGATAACTTAGCTTATCTAAACGATTATATGGCGTATTTGATCATTTTTAATAGTAGTATTTTAGACTATATAGACGGTCAGTATACTTTGCAGGATTTTCTGAGCCAGACCTATCAAGAATTGATATCGTTAACGCTAGCAATTTATTTAAAACATTCTACTACTGTACTTAAGAAAGCGTTTTGGCAGGATTGTGCACAGAAAATTGGCGTTTTTTTAGCGCAGTTATCATCGAATGAGCCAATATCGGCAGTTGAAGATAATTTGAACGATTTTTATCGCCAATTAGAACGGTACAAAAATTTAAAGGTTAAATCCTTTACGGATATTGTGCGATATTTATCTGGCAGCGAAATAATATAATAAAAATTTATAATAACTTAAAAATGAAGAAACAGAAGATTTTTTGAAGTAAATAAGGATGACGTGCTCATGTTTAAAATGAAAAAAAACGCTCGTATTTATAAGATAGAAAAACAGCTGCATAAAGTAGAAGATTATTTGGAACGGTATTTGCATTTTGACGATCGGCGCGTTAGCGAAAGCGCTTTATATACCTTGCATGGCGGCGGAAAGCGTCTGCGACCGAGATTTGTGCTGATGAGTGCTGAGTTTTTTGATTGCAACGAGGTAATCGAATTGGCAGCCGCTATGGAACTAGTTCATATGGCATCATTAATTCATGATGATATTGTGGATTGTTCCGATACTAGGCGCGGACAAGAAACGTTAAATATGCGTTATGGTCAACGGTATGCATTGCACTGCGGCGATTACATTTTGACCAAAGCGCTGGAATTGGTCAATACAGTTCCCAATCGGGAAGCTATATTGCGCATTTTAGCCAAACTTAGCATAGAGATGTGTCAGGGAGAAATTCAGCAGTTGGCTACTGTATTTGACCCGTATCAAACTATTGAAGATTATAAGTATCGTATTGATCGCAAAACAGCGTTGTTGATTGCGGTTTGTTGTCAAGTTGGTGCGCTTGCTGCTGATGCGTCGGCAGAGATGGTGCAAAAATTTTATGATTTCGGATATAATTTGGGGATGGCTTTTCAAATTAAAGATGATGTCTTGGATATGGCGCAAGATAAAGCTGCTATTGGCAAGCCTGCCGGCAGCGATTTGGCACATGGTATCTTGACGCTGCCGACAATTTTAGTTTTGGAGCAAGATTTTGCCCAGCGTGATGTGCTGATTGATTTAATCAAAGAACGTTTTCCATTGGGACAAGTACAAGTTGAGCAAGCTATTGAACTAATTAAAGCACAAGACGGATTGCAAAAAGCAATGGCGATTGCTGAGAATTATGTTGAGCAAGCTAAAACCATCATTCAGTCTTTGCCAGAGCATCCAGTAAAAGGGATGTTGTTGGACGGCGCTGACTATATCAACGAAAGGGCGTTTTGACAATGGCTTTTACTTATCCAGTAACCCTTGATTTGGAAAAACGGCATTGTGTCGTTGTCGGTGCAGGCAAAGTAGCCGCTCGCAAAATTCAGACGCTTTTGACGCAAAAAGCTGAGGTATCCGTAATCAGTCCTGTTTTATCTATGGAAGTAAAAGCTATTAAAGAGCCGTTTCAGCATATAGCGGACTACTATCGTCGGGAATATATCAAAAACGCTTTTTTGGTAATTGCCGCCACTAATGACAGGCAGATCAATGAACAGATTGCTGATGATTGCCAAGCGGATAATATTTTGGTCAATGTTATTGATAATAAATCTAAAAGCAGTTTTACTGTTAGTTCTTATTTCACGCAAGGGGATTTGCTTATTGCCGTATCGACTAATGGTGCAAGTCCTGCGGTGGCTAAAGCCATCAAACGGGATTTAGCTGAAAAATTTGGGGCAGAATATGCAGTAATGTTAAAGATTCTCCAAAATGCTCGGCAGATGGCACAAGAAACTATCAAGGACGAACAAAAGCGACGATTGTTTTTGCAATCGCTGGCAGAGAAAGATTTGTTGGAGCTGATTAGAACAGAATCTGCTGAAACAGCAGAAAAAAGGGTGAAAACATGGCTATCGTTTTATTGGGATTAAATCACAAGAGCGCAACGGTCGAAATTAGAGAGCGAGTTGCTTTTTCTAAAGCACAAATCAAAAATAATGCGCAAAGTTTGCGTAAATTACGTGCAATAGAAGGCATTGCTATTTTATCGACCTGCAATCGTACAGAATTTTATCTGGATGCGCAGGATAGCAAAATTGCTGTGGCAGCGCTAATGGATTTTATCGCCAGATACAGCAATTTTGCGGTGGATAAATTATTGGAACACATGTATATTATGGAAGATAAGCAGGCGGTAGAGCATTTGTTTACCGTAGCTGGCGGGTTGGACTCTATGATTTTAGGAGAAAGTCAGATTCAAGGACAAGTTCAGGACGCTTATCGTTATGCATTGGAATTCGACTTATCTAGCAGTGTCATCAATACGCTTTTGATGAATGCACTGACTGTGGGCAAGCGAGTGCGTACGGAAACTTATATTGATCGGCAAGCCGTTTCTATCAGTTCGGCTGCTGTAGAACTGGCTAAACAAGAATTGGGGTCATTGGAAGATAAGACGGTTTTGATTTTGGGTGCTGGCGAGACTAGTGAATTAGCGGCAAGACACTTAGTCAGCAACGGTATTTCTAGCGTCATTGTTGCTAATCGGACTTTTGATCGCGCTAAACGTTTGGCAGAAGAATTTGGCGGTAAGGCCATTAAACTGGATGTATTTTCCGCTTATTTGGATCAGGCCGATATTATTATTAGTTGTACTGCTTCGCCTAAATATATCGTAGAAAAAAAACATATTGCCGATATGGTCAAGAATCGTACCAGACCATTATTTTTTATTGATATAGCGGTGCCTCGTGATATTGAACCGGCAGTAAGTGAATTGCCGCAAGTGTTTTTATGCGATATTGATGATTTGCAAGAAACGGTTGCCCATAATTTAGCGGATAGAAAGCGGGAAGCGGCAAAAGCGCAAGCCATTATCAAAGAAGAATTGAGCGGATTCTTTTTTTGGCTAGATTCGCAAAAGGTCGTACCAACTATTATCAAAATGCGTCGACAAGCGGAATATATTAAGCAAAGCGAAGTCGATAAAGCGCTGCGCCGGATAGAAGATATTACGCCCAGAGAGCGACGGATTGTGGAACAGTTGGCACATTCTATCATCAATCGCTGGCTGCATAAGCCTATTTGCAATATGAAAACTTTGGCTGGTGTAAAAGCAAATAGCATTGACTGCTATATCAACGCAATCAACGATTTGTTTGAACTAGCAGATGAGGAGGGGAATAATGGGCAATAAAGTAATCAAAGTTGGTTCTCGCGACAGTGCTTTGGCAATGTGGCAAACGCAATACGTTATTGATAATTTAAAGAGCAAAACGACTGAGTATAATTTTGAAATTGTGCCCATCAAAGCAAAAGGCGATAAAATATTAGACGTCGCCCTGTCCAAAATCGGTGATAAAGGATTATTTACACAAGAATTAGAAACAGCTATGCTAATGGGTGAAATTGATTTAGCAGTACACAGCATGAAAGATATGCCGACGAAACTTACGGAAGGTTTGCTCATCGGCGCAGTAATGAAACGTCATGATGCTTCTGATGTATTGGTTAGTAAAAATAATTGCTCGCTCAATGATTTGCCCCAAGGCGCTAAAATTGGTACCAGTAGTTTGCGTCGTCGGTCGCAATTGCTTCATTGGCGTGAAGATTTAGTTATTTATGATCTTCGCGGCAATGTGGAAACGAGATTGCGAAAAATGACGGAAGAAAATTTTGACGGAATTATTTTAGCGGCCGCTGGAATTGAACGGCTGGGGCGGGCAAATAGCATTAGTGAAAAAATTCCTTTTGATATTTGTCTGCCAGCAGTCGGTCAAGGAGCTATTGGCATAGAAATTCGTGAAAACGACGAAGAAATTCAGACGCTGTTGCGGTTAATTAACGATGAAGCGACTTTTACAGCAGTAAGAGCAGAGCGTCGTTTATTGGGGACATTGGAAGGCGGATGTCAAATTCCCATTGCTGCCTATGGTGAAATTAGTGGCGATAGGCTGTTTTTACGTGGTCTGGTAGGCAGTATCAATGGCGAAACGCTGATTAAGGAGCAGATTTTAGGCAGCGTTTCCGAAGCGGAACAACTAGGTGAACAATTAGCACAAAAGCTAATTGAACAAGGTGCTACGGAGATTCTTTCTGCTATCAAGAAGGAGATGAATCAATGACAAAAGGAAAAGTGTTTTTGATTGGAGCGGGTCCGGGAGATGTGGGCTTAATGACCGTCAAGGGATTGGACTGTATCAAAAAAGCTGATGTTATCGTTTATGATCGATTAGCTAACCCTCGCTTGTTAAATTACCGAAAAGCAGAGGCAGAATTGATTTATGTTGGCAAATCGCCAAAGCATCATACGTTAACGCAGGAAGAAATCAATCAAGTATTGGTTGAGCAAGGTAATGCGGGTAAAGTTGTTGCTCGTTTAAAAGGCGGCGATCCTTACGTTTTTGGGCGCGGCGGTGAGGAAGGAGAAGTTTTGAGAGCTGCCGGTATTGCGTTTGAAGTGGTTCCCGGCATTACTTCAGCCATTGCGGCACCTGCTTATGGTGGCATACCAGTAACTCATCGTGATTTTACATCGACTTTTACCGTCATTACTGGTCATGAAGATCCGACCAAAGAGAATAGCAATATCAACTGGCCACGTTTAGCGCAGGATCCGGGCACGCTGATTTTTTTGATGGGCGTAGGCAATCTGGCACAAATTGTGGCGCAATTGATAAATAATGGCAAAGATCCTCAAACGCCCATTGCTTTGATTCGCTGGGGAACTCGTGCGGAACAACAAGTTGTTACAGGCGTTTTGGATAATATTGTTGCTGTTGTTGAAAAAGCTAAACTAAAATCTCCGGCGGTTATTATTGTTGGTCAAGTGGTTTCTTTGAGAGAAACGTTGAATTGGTTTGAAAACAAGCCGCTTTTTGGTCGACGAATTTTGGTGACGCGCTCTCGGGAACAAGCCAGTGTTTTATCGGAACAACTAGAAGCTTTGGGGGCAGAAGCATGGGAATACCCAACTATTGCCATTAAAATGCCCGAAGATCTTACTGCGCTGGATACAGCTATACAACAAGTGGGTGGTTATCAATGGTTAATTTTTACATCAGTCAACAGCGTCAAAATATTTTTTGAGCGCATGAAAGCGAATAAGGTTGATATTCGTTCGTTGGGAGATGTGCGCGTGTGCGCTATAGGTCCCAAAACCCGAGAAGCCTTGGAGAACAAAGGGCTTTTAGTGGAAGTAATGCCGGCAGAATTTAGAGCCGAAGCTATCGTTGAAGCTTTAAAGGAGCGGGTGAAAGCTGGCGAGAAAGTTTTATTGCCTCGCGCCGACTTAGCCAGACCGATTTTGGTCGAAAGTCTCAAAATGATGGGCTTAATTGTTGACGAAGTGACTGTTTATCAGACGGTAATATCTGATGAAGACAGCGAGCTGTTATTAGAAAAATTAAAAGAAGGGGCTATTCATTTAGCAACTTTCACCAGTTCTTCTACGGTTAAAAATTTTATCAAATTGCTTAACGGAAACTTATCTCTGTTAGACGGGGTATGTATCGCTTGTATTGGACCGATAACGGCTAAAACAGCGCGAGAGTCAGGGTTGACGGTTCATATCGTCGCTGAAGAATATACCACTGTCGGTTTGGTCAAAGCCATTGTTCAATATTATAATAAAGAAAGGTGATCGCTATGTTTCCACAAAGCCGTATGCGTAGATTAAGAAGAAATAGCAGCATTAGAGCGTTAAATACAGAGATCAGATTGCATACTGACGATTTGATTTATCCTCTATTTGTCATTGAAGGTGAAAACATCAAAAATGAAATTCCTTCTATGCCAAACATTTATCAATATTCGCTGGATAATTTGTTGTCTGCCGTTGAAGAGGCTGTCAGTTTGGGGATTAAAGCTGTTATTTTCTTTGGCTTACCTGCCCATAAAGATGAAATAGGGTCGCAGGCTTATGATGAAAATGGTATCATTCAACAAGCTGTACGTTTAGTTCGTCAACAGTTTTCCGAATTAGTTATTTTGACTGATGTCTGTTTATGCGAATATACCAGTCATGGTCATTGTGGCTTAGTCAGTGGTGAAGGTAAAATTTTAAATGATTCGACGCTGACGCTTTTGGCAAAGACGGCTGTTTCTCATGCCAAAGCTGGTGCGGATATCGTAGCGCCGTCTGATTTTATGGATGGCAGAGTAGCGGCCATTCGTACAGCGCTGGATGAAAACGGTTATTCTGACGTTGCCGTTATGAGTTATGCTGTTAAATATGCATCGGCTTATTACGGTCCTTTCAGAGAGGCAGCTGGTTCAGCGCCACAGTTTGGCGATCGTAAGACGTATCAGATGGATCCTGCTTCAGGCATTAGGCAAGCGATGAAAGAAGCTGAACTTGATGTGCTGGAAGGAGCTGATTATCTGATTGTTAAGCCGGCATTAGCTTATCTGGATGTGATCGCTAAAGCAAGAGAAAGTTTTCAAGAGCCAATTGTCGCTTATAATGTCAGCGGAGAATACGCTATGGTGAAAGCTGCTGCTTTAAACGGCTGGATTGATGAAAAAAAAGTGGTTTTGGAAACGATGATTGGTTTAAAAAGAGCGGGCAGCGATATGATCATGACGTATCATGCGCTGGATATTGCTCGCTGGCTTAAAGAGGAGCAATAAAACTGCGGCGTTTTGTTGAGGAGGGCATTTTATGCACAAAGATCAGGAAAAATCCAAGAAACTGTTTGAAGAAGCCCAAAAGATTATTCCCGGTGGTGTAAATAGTCCGGTTCGCGCTTTTGGCGCGGTGGGTGATTATCCGGTTTTTATTGAAAAAGGGATACAATCCAAAGTCATTGACGTTGATGGTAATGAATATATTGATTATGTTTGTTCATGGGGACCTTTGATTTTAGGACATCGTCCGCAAGTAGTTACGGAAGCGATTCAAGAAGGGTTGCTGAAAGGCAGTACTTTCGGTATGCCTACTGCCATCGAAATCGAAATGGCGCGGTCTATTTGCAATTTGGTACCGTCGATTGAAATGGTGCGTATGGTTAATTCCGGCACAGAAGCGACCATGAGTGCACTGCGTTTGGCGAGAGCTTATACGAAACGTAATAAAATCATCAAATTTGAAGGCTGTTATCATGGACATGCAGATCATTTGCTTATTAAAGCAGGCTCCGGAGCCATTACATTTAATGTACCTTCAAGTCCCGGCGTACCGTCGGCTATTGCTTCTGAGACATTGACAGCAGTTTATAATGATCTGGAAAGCGTGCAATCGCTTTTTGAGGCATATCCGGATGATATTGCAGCTGTCATTGTGGAACCTATCGCTGGTAATATGGGTTTGGTTTTGCCCAAAGAAGGTTTTTTAGCCGGTTTGCGGCAGATTACAGAAGCTAACGGCGCATTGCTTATTTTTGATGAAGTGATTAGCGGTTTTCGTGCGTCGCTGGGGGGCGCGCAAAGTTTATATCAAATCATGCCGGATTTGACTTGTTTAGGTAAAATTATCGGAGGCGGTTTGCCAGTGGGTGCTTATGGTGGGAAACAAGAAATTATGTCTTTAGTTTCACCAGCGGGACCAGTTTATCAGGCGGGCACTCTGTCAGGTAATCCTTTGGCTATGGCTGCTGGTTTGGCGGTGCTACACGAATTGGAGAAAGGCAATATTTATCAGGAATTGAATCAAAAAGGGCAAACACTAGCGGAAGGTTTGCGTCAAACTGCTGCTTCGGCAGGCGTTGACGTTTGTGTTAATCAGCTTGGTTCACTATTGACAGTCTTTTTTACCAAAGGGACAGTAGATAATTATCAAGCGGCGAAAGCGTCCGATACGACAAAATATAAAGCCTTTTTCCAATCAATGCTCCATCAAGGCGTACATTTGCCGCCGGCACAATTTGAAGCTATGTTTATTTCAACGGCTCATACTGATGACGATATCAACGAAACCATCGAAGCCAGTGAAATTGCTTTTCATATCGCTAGCGAGGTATAGTCCATGATTACCATGTTAAAAGAAAAAAAGCCGCAGATTGCAGCGGATACTTTCATTGCGCCATCAGCTGACCTTTTAGGCGATGTGACTATTGGCGAAGGCAGTAGTGTTTGGTATGGCTGTGTGCTGCGGGCAGATTTGCAGCGGATTATTGTTGGATGTCATTCCAATATTCAGGATGGTACAGTTATTCATAATGAAGTGGATAAACCGGTTATTATCGGCAATTATGTTACTATTGGACACAACGCTACTATTCACGGCTGTATTATTAAAGATCGTGTTTTGGTTGGTATGGGCGCGACTATTTTAAGTGGTGCTGTCGTTGAAGAAGGCGCTGTTATAGCGGCTGGTGCAGTTGTCAAAGAAAATACGGTTATTCCTGCTGATTGTATGGCGGCAGGTGTTCCTGCTAAAATAATGAAAACGCTAGATGCAAACGACCGTCTTTTACGTGAAGAACACGCTGAACAATATGAAGCCTTATGGCGTCAGTGGCATCAAGAAAAAAATTAAAGGGAGCAATGGAGGCGATTTCATGGAAAACAGCCATAGCACTGTTCAAAGTGTTGGAGAAAATGAGCAGGATTATCTTAGTGAGGTTCAGCGTTTGAATGCGCTTTATGCATCAAAAAATGGTCGATGCAAAAAATGTTTCATTGATACTTATGGTTGTCAAATGAACGAGCATGATTCGGAAATATTGCTTGGTTTATTGGTGCAAATGGGCTATGAAAAAACCGACGATTTATCGAAAGCTGATTTGATTTTGCTCAATACTTGCTGTATTCGCGAAAAAGCCGAAAGCAAAGTGCTCAGCCACTTGGGAGAATTGCGCAGATTAAAAAACGATAATCCAGAGCTAATCATTGGCGTTTGTGGTTGTATGATGCAGCAAGTGGGCATGATAGAAAAAATTAAAACGTCGGCACCTCATGTACAATTGCTTTTTGGCACGCATAATTTGCATAAATTGCCCGAATTTATATATCGGTTGATAACCAACAGTGAACAGCAAATGGAAATTTTGCCCAAAGAAACAGCAATTCAAGAAGGTTTGCCAACAAAACGAGAATTTCCTTTTAAAGCGTTGGTCAATATTATTTATGGTTGCAACAATTTTTGTACTTATTGTATTGTGCCTTATGTCAGAGGCAGAGAGCGCAGTCGGCAGATAAATGATATTGTGGAAGAAGTTAAAAATTTGGTTGCTGATGGTGTCGTGGAGATTACGCTTTTGGGACAAAATGTTAATTCTTATGGCAAAGATTTAAAAGACGGCACTAACTTTGCACTTTTGTTAACGAAACTTTGCGAGATTGATGGTTTGAAGCGAATCCGCTATATGACGTCTCATCCTAAAGACTTGACGGAAGAATTGATTCAAACCGTTGCTCGTCATCCGAAAATTTGTAGTCATTTTCATTTGCCAGTACAATCAGGAAGTTCCGCAATTTTAAAAGCTATGAATCGTGGGTATACTAAAGAAGATTATTTGCTTTTAGTGGAAAAAATTCGTCACTATTTGCCTAAGGCAGCTATTACGACTGATATTATTGTTGGTTTTCCCAATGAAACGGAAGAAGATTTTTTGGAAACTATTGATCTGGTGCAGAAAGTTCAGTTTGACAACGCGTTTTCTTTTATTTATTCCAAACGTGCCGGAACGCCAGCGGCAAGAATGCAAGATGACGTTTCATTAGAGGAGAAAAAAGAACGTCTCCAACGCTTAAATGACGTTTTAGGGGATTATGCTAAGGCTATTAACGAAACTTATGTGCATCAGGTGATTGAAATTTTGGTAGAAGGGGTAAGTAAGAATAACGCTAATATGCTTTCCGGTAAAACTGCGTCGAATAAGACCGTTATTTTTGCTGGCGATGCCGCTTTGGTCGGGCAATTTGTATTAGTAGAAATCACTGAAGCGCAGACATGGATCTTAAAAGGCGTGCTGTTGGAGCCATAAACAGATGGGCTCAATAATTATTATGATGGGGGTATTTTTGTGGAAATTTATACAAAAGCAAAAGAGTTGGCTGACGCTATTGCAGCGTCGCCAGAATTGGCGGCTTTAAAAGAAGCTGAATTAAAAATGATGATGGATTCTTCTGCCAGAGCTATCGTTGAAGAATATCAAACTATGCAGATGAATGCC
>CATJSX010000085.1 GCA_949743265.1 uncultured Peptococcaceae bacterium | reverse complement strand
TCAATGTATTAGTACGTTTTAAATATAACAAGATGAAATTCATATGATTTTCTATTCTAACGCTTGCTTTGTATAAATATCATCGGTATAATAAACCCATTCAAAGACTTTTCAATCACTAAACATTATAAAAATATAGGAGGCAAAGATGAAAAAATTTACTGCATTAGTGCTTTTGGTCAGTTTTTTGTTAACGGGGTGCCAGCAAGCTGGCGCTAAGGTAGCAGAGAAACCCGTTTTTGCGAATACTGATTACGATGTTATCGTTGTTGGCGGTGAACCGGAAGGTGTTGTCGCTGCGGTTTCAGCAGCGCGTAACGGCATGAAAACGCTTTTGATAGAAGATGATGCAGCATTAGGCGGCTTAATGACATTGGGTCAACTTAATTTTATTGATATGTGTCACGGACGTGACGGCACTTTATTAACGCAAGGCATTTTTGAAGAGTTTTATGATGCCGTTGGCGGAACAGCTTTTGATATTGAAAAAGCTAAAAGTGTTTTTCTCAAAATGGTGACGGACGAAGTAAATATTGATTTAAAACTAAACACGTCATTTCTTGAGCCGTTATTAGAGGATAATGTCATTGTTGGCGTTACAGTCAAGGAAGACGGCGATACGAAACAATATCGCTCCGCACGAGTTATTGATGCTACTGTTGACGCTGATGTAGCTATTGCCAGTGGTGTGCCTCATACTTTTGCCGGCGAAGATATCGGTGAAAAAGATCGGCAAATGGGCGTTACTTTGGTTTTTACGCTGCAAAACGTTCATTGGGATAAAGTCGTCGAGTACTTAGAAAACGACGGCAATGCCGGTACTGGTGCTAATGAAAAGGCTGCTTGGGGCTACACACAGGAAGGTTTTAGTTATGAACCGCAGGATGAAATGATGCGTTTGCGAGGCTTTAACGCTGCACGGCAAGACGATGGCAAGGTATTGGTTAATGCGTTAATTATTTTTGGCGTTGATGTTTTGGACAAAGAAAGTAAAGCCGCTGCTATTGAGCGTGGGCGAGCTGAATTGAATCATATTCTTCCTTATGTTCAAGAAAATTTTATTGGCTTTGAGGATGCTGAATTAGTGGGCACAGCGGAACAGTTATATGTTCGCGAAAGTTTTCATATCATTGGCGAATATCAGTTGAGTATTGATGATGTCTTGGAAAATCGAGATCAGTGGGATAAAATTGCTATTGGCAATTATCCTGTTGATGTACAGCCGACGGCTACGCAACGATATGGTACCGTTATTGGCAGTCCTGATCGCTATGCCATTCCTTTTCGTTCTTTGGTGCCGTTGACAATAGATAATTTGCTGGTTGTCGGTCGTAGCGCTTCTTATAAATCATTGGCAGCTGGCAGTGCCCGTGTCATTCCTATCGGCATGGCAGAAGGACAGGCGGCTGGTATAGCAACAGCTTATTCTGTTAATAACGATTTGACTTATCGTGAAATGACATTATCGAAGAAAGCTATCCAATGGGTACAGAAAACTTTGAAGGCGCAAGGTGCTTATTTGGAAGACATTACTACTCATGAGGATTTTATGGATCATTGGGCTTATGAAGGCGTTAAAGTCATTCGCGCCTTAGGACTTTTGGACGGCGGGTATGACAATAATTATCATTTAGAAGACCAAATGAGTAAATGGCGCTATCAAAATATGTTTAACAAAGCTATGGTTAAAGCAGGCGTAACGCTAGAATATATGCAGGTTGGCGACAATCCGACCAATGGAGAAATCATTGGTACGGTTGCCAAAGCCTTGAATTGTCCGGCGGAAAGCTATCAGCAACAGCTTACTTTTTTACAAAATGAGGGCGTTATTGATGAAGCATTATTGCCCTATTTTGCCGACAGCGAAAAAAATCCGCAAGCCGCAGAAGTTATCATGTTAGTAGCCAATCTTTACTTGCTGCTCAGCGCTGATAATCCCCAAGCTGTTCAAGTATAGCTGATAATGCGCTTTATAAAAATACTGATTGAACTATTGTAAATTGATACCAAAAAATCCCGTCGAGAGCATATCGTTTGACGGGATTTTTTGTATCACTAAAAGCAAAATCCATACTTTTTTATTTCGCATCTTTTGCTGCTTCATTTAAAAGCAATGTAATCAATTTTTGAATTTTGTTTTGGTCAATGATACGATTATTCTTTTAGTATACGATTTCTACAATATGGCTATCAGGCGCATGGTCAACCACTGCTGGTAACTTAATGCCGCAAACGCCGCGATCATCGCGAGTCAAATTATCGAAAATCGTATTTTTGTAATCTTTGTCAACTATATAAATTCCGCGACTTATCATATTGTGATGTTCTTTTGTTATTTTATCCAATTTTTCTTTGACTAAATGACCATCAAAAGGTTGCCATGCGGATAAGATGTAATAATAGCCTTCTTCATTACTGCTGAAAGCTTGTGCTAAAGTAAATTCCATCTCTAGCTCTTTTTCTACTAATGATATCGCTTCCATCAATTGATAGCCGTAAATTTTTTGACCGTTAGCGTAGATGACCTCGCTGCTTTTTCCACAGAACTCCAAATTGGGCGTGCACTCGATAAAACCGTCTATTTTAACAATGTCTTGCAAATTATAGCGATATAAGCCCGAATAGGTTGTAATCAATAATTCGTAGTAGCCGCCGTCAGCGACTTCCCACATTCCCAACGGTTCTCCGCCCGAAAGCGGTAAAAATTCATAAAAGCAAGCAAACGGCGCTGCTACTCCTGAAGCTCGAGCTAGTTTGGTAGGTATATTGATTTTGCCTTCACTGGCACCATAACCTAAATCAAATCCTTTGATTTTCGGTGGCAAACGGCGCAACACTTCTCTGGCGTCACGTCCTACGCTGGCTGAGAGCCAACAGCCAACCATACTCAGATTAGGCCAAATAGTTGCAATATCGTCACATTCAGTGATAAGCGCACCTTTTTGGTCAATAATTGCTTGCAGCATATCTGCGCGTTCTTTGTTGGGTGGAAAAGTTTCTGCTAAAATTTGCCGAACATCTTCACTTAACGGCACAGAAAAATGCCCCGTACGAATATCTTCAATCATTTCTTTTCCTTCAAGAACGATTCTGTCCAGAATACGACCGAAATGCGCTAAATTATTGCAAAAGATTTTAGCTAATCTTTTATCAGACAACGCATAAACGGCAATCATATAGTCTCTATTTTTAGCGGCAAGTCCCTCAATTTCCCAAAACTCTACTGGTAAAATATTCATAGTGCCCGTTTTTTTACGCATATTGCGAGCAGTTTGTCCAGAAGCGCGCACGATCATTTTACCATCAGCGCTTTGTCCCACAGAAGCATAATTGGATATGGTTAAATTTTTAGCTTCCATATCTAACGTTACCGGCAAGAGAGCGCTCATATACATCCCACGTACTGCCATAATTACCTGTTTAGCGGCGTTGCCGGCATTGCTCTCAGTGAAATATTTCATTTCACCTGTACTGCCTGTTGTCGCAATATAAAGCGCTGTTTCACTAGAATATAGCTGATTGCTTTCTGAAGCCATATCCCGTTCAATATAAGGCTTGTAATCTTCATAATAAGAAATTTTTGCTTTTTGGCGCCAACTTTCCAAATCATGAGTGTTTGCTAAATGATAATCTTTTGCATAACAACTATCTTTTGCTAATGATAAGATTTCAGCCAATACCATACGCTGTATATGTTCACAATCTGCCAAGATTGTCTTCATTTCTTCATAAAGTTTCAGCGGATGCACTTCTAAGAGCGCTTCAGGAATTGTTTTATAATTATTTTCGCCGTTTTCATTTTCCTTTGCCGCTTGTGCCAACGCTTTTTGATATTCTTTCATTTCCCCAATATTCCCCCTCTGCTCCACCAGTATAACATACTACGTATAATCTTCTCCATAAAAATTATCTGCCGCAGCCAATTATTATATATTATGAAAATCGATTATTAAAACGCAAGCGTATTATTGGTTGAATTGTCTTCTTAGCTATGATAAATTTGTTGTAGCCATTCAGCAGAGGGTTTTTCTTCTATAACCAACGGCAGTTTAATGTTTTGCATACTTCTGCCGTTAAGCGCTAAGCGACGGAATAGCTCATTATAATAGCCTTTTTTAACGACATAAAGATGTTTCAAAATAATTCCTGCTTCTTGAGCAATAATTTTTAGACATTCGCCAAACATTTCGGTATTGAAATCGTTCTCGTAAGGTTGAATGACTACGGAAAGTTGGTCGTCTTCAACTAAAAATTGAAAATAACTGAGTAAAATGCCCAGCATTTTTTCGGCTCGCTCTATCAATTCCGTCAAAACAAAACCATAAATTGTTTTTCCAGATAAATGACAGACCTCTGAGCTTTTGCAACAAAAGGCTATATTAGCAGTATCACCTGTAAAACCTTGAATTTGAACGATATCATGCATATTATAACGGTATAAGCCTGAATAAGTAGTAATCAAAAGCTCATAGTATTCGCCATCCTGAACTTCTGTCATGGATAAAATTTTTCCACCATCTAAAGGTAAGAATTCATAGTAATAAGCGTAAGCGGCAATAGGACCATAAGGTTTAGAAAATTCATAAGGGATATTAAGCATGGCTTCACTAGCACCATAACCTTCCGAAATATACTGCACATTTTTGGGTAAACGACGCATAACATCTTTAGCTAATCGCCCTGCTGTGCCCGGTAGCCACGTACCAACAAAGATAAGTTTAGGCCAGATTTGCTCAACAGGCAAATAACCATAGTCATCAAATAATTTTTGCAACTCATTAGCTCGTTTTTCGTCAGCGGAAAATTGCGCTGTTAAAAGCAGACGATCTGTTTCTTTTAAATCGACCGAGAAATAGCCGTGTCGAATATCGTCAATTATTTTTTGCGGTTTTTGCGCTATTTGATCCAGAATCATATTGAAATAAGCAGGATTGTTACTAAATACTAATGAAAAATCAACGTCTTTGACGGTATAAAGTGCTGTTAAATAGAGTCTATCATCATCGCTCATTTCTGCTTCTAAAAATTCGTAAGGAAAAACATATAGCTCTCCTGCTCTTTCCCACAGCGCTTTGGCAGCTTGACCAGACGCACGCAAAATCGGCAGGTTGTTAGGCGCTTTATCGATAGGCGCACAGTTAACAATGGCCAGCATTTTCATGTTGGGCTGCCCCATTTGTGGAACATTTTTCATCAGAAGCATATTCCAAATATCAATACTTAATTGACGAGCTAGTGCGCCAATATTTGTTTCAGCAAAAAATTTAACTTGACCAGTAGCAGTACCTGTTGTCATTAAATAGTAATCGGTTGCTAAGCCGATCAGCTGATGATTATCTTCTTTCATATTGGTTTCAATATATGGTTGATAATCACTGTAATCGGATACGGGTACCATGGCTTCAAATTCTGCTTTCGTTTTGATCTGAGCAAAGCCGTGCTCTTTAGCATATAGGCTGTCTTGGGCTAAATATATGATGTCTTCCAGTACCCTTTGTTGCCAATCAGCACCTGAATTGAATAAGGTATTCCATCCATTCTGATAGAAATCGCCCAATTTTTCGGCAATCTCTTCTGGCGCTGTTTTAATTATTTTGTTCATTTAACTTATCCTCATCTTTCCCTATAACCTTGTCCATTACCTTATGTAAAACGACTTCATTTATTCATTAAAGCGTCCTTCAAAAATAAAATGCTAATAGCGCAAAAAGAATTTCTCTTCTTGCGCTGACGAGATGTTTACATTTTCTCAGTGAGTATTTGATAAGCCGGCGCACCTTCACATTGTGCTGGAATGTCTACGCCTAATAGAACGGCAGCTGTTGGTGCGACGTCGACCTCACGAACGTATTGGTTAATAACATGGCCTTTTTTGACGCCGGGACCTACAGCGGCAAAAATCGGACCAACAGAAGTGTCGTTATGACCAGTAGCGGTTGATAAAGATTCTCCGTGATCAAAATTGTAATTTTCATGAACTAAAATAATAATATCCGCTGCATATTCTCCACCCATACCTAATAAAACAGCGTCTTTGTTATGCAGTGCGACAGAAACGACACGTTTGCCGGTTTTTTTATCACGATAGCCGTACAAATCAGTAATAATTTGTTCTTCCAATTCATATTTGTCAGCAGGATCAACGATGCCTCGTTTTTCACGACCTTTTAAATTGATATAAATGCTGTTAGCGCGTGTTTGTATAGCACGTGTTTTACTCCAGTCGATTTCCTCGATTTCATTGCCATTCTCATCTTTTTTCAAAACAGTATAGCCCAATTCTTTCATAATGCCTACATTGATACCGCTATTATCAGCAATATCATTGGGTTCATTTTCTGGGCAGATCAAAGAATGATCAGAGAAAAGCAGAATTGTCCAGCCTTCGTCGACCAGCGGCAAAAAGCTACCAATATACTCATCAGTCCACATATAGGTGTTTTCTGCCCATTTGCGTACTTCTGCTTCACCGACTTTGGACGTATCGCGATCTTTCAAATATTTCATGTAAGAATGACCTGCCATATCTGGTCCGTGAAAATGAGAAAAGACAACTTCTACACCTTCATTGGTCATCATATATTTCATGCAGTCTGACTGCCATTTAGCAGCTTGTTTCCATTGTTCTTGACCACATTTCAAGATAAGATCAGCGTCTTGTCCTGCTGCCATGGAAGTAGCAGGTGGCGGGCCAAATTTTGCTTTAACTTTATCAAAAATCCAACGTGGATACCAACAATCGCTATTGTCACAATCATTAGCGCAACTTGCCCACATTCTAAGGTAACTGCCGTCTGGGGCTACTTCTAATAAGCGCATATTACGCACAACATTGACCAAACCATCTTTAGTTGGCAAAGTATCGGGACAGTTTGGCGTATATTCATCTTCATTAAGCACGAAAAGTGGTTCTTTATCTGCTTTAGAGCCATAAACGGCAACTTGATCATATTTGCCGTTATGCTGCAAAATCAACGCGGGTTTTTGTATTTTACCATACATATAATAAATAGTAAATTCTTTTGCGTCTTCTGGTGCGTTTGCCCAATCTGTCGGTTCGCTGATCGGCGACATAGAAACATGTAAAGCCCAATCAGCTAGATGAAACATGTTGCTGTCTTTGAAGAAAATAGCATTTCTGATAGAGAATTTGGAGGGTACATAATCTTGAAAAACAATGCCTTCCAAGTATTCTGGATAATATTCAGCGATTCGTTCATCTTTTAGATTCATTGTCATAGCTCTGGCTTGTGGTCTTAATTCGCTGAAATCGCAGTCAATATGACTATTGTTAGAACCATACGGCATAAAACCGCCGCTAGTAGTTTTAGTCGTTGCGACAATAAGCACTTCTTCATCTCGTTTATGTGTGGTATTACCCATACCGCCGGGAGACGTGCCATCAACAACCATCAAATTAGGATTGTCAGTGGTTGGTGGCCAAGCGCCGCCGGGCCAATGCCAAACCAATGTTTTTTTGCCAGCTTTGGCGGTAACATCCCACAAGGGTTCAGCTTTCAAAAATTTAGAGTAAAAGGCTTCCTGTGTCATATCCAATTCGCCGGGAACGCGAATACTATAATCAATGATTCCATGGGTCATGGGATAAGCGCCAGTAGCTAATGTTGCCCACATCGGCGGTGTAATGGTGGGCATACCGCCTAAGAGCATTAAATCTTCACGAGCTGCTCCTTGTTCAATCATTTTTTTTAAATGAGGCATTTTACCTTCATCTACCATTTTTTTGGAAAAACGAGGATCCATACCATCAATTCCTAAAAGCAAAATCTTCTCGGTTAAACCTTTGCTTCTTAACATCGTTCGTGTCCTCCTTGTTAGTAATTGTCTATTATCAATAAACAATTTATGTTTTTACATTTTTTCAGTAAAAATTTGATAAGCTGGTGCGCCTTCACATTGAGCCGGCATATCTACACCCAATAAAACAGCGGCTGTTGGTGCGACATCAACTTCACGAATGTAGCGATTGATGCAATAATTTTCTTTAACGCCGCTGCCTGCTGCCATGAAAATTGGTGATACGGTCGTATCATTGTGCCCACAAGCTGTAGATAATGTATTGCCATGATCAAAACCGTAGTCATCATGAACACAAAGTACAATATCAGAACCCATAGGACCGCCTAAACCTAAAAGAACAGCGTCTTTATTATGCAACGCCAAAGAAACTACACGATGACCAGTTTTTTTGTCACGATAGCTGTACAAATCAGTGATGATTTTTTCTTCCAATTCATATTTATCGGCAGGATCAACAATACCATGAGGGTCTCTGCCTTTGATATTGAGATAAATGCTGTTGGCGCGAGTTTGAATAGCTGTTGTTTTGCTCCAATCAACTTCTGGCAAATCATGACCATTTTCATCTTTTTTCAATACCGTGTAACCAAACTGACGCAGTGGGTCGGCATTGACGCCGCAGCTTTCTCCAATAACATGAGGCTGTTCTTCTGGACAAATCTGCGCATGATCAGAGAAAATAATAATAGTCCAGCCTTTATCTAAATAAGGCAGAAATTCGCCGATATAATCATCCGTAACTTTATAAGTAGCTTCAGCAAATTTGACGACTTCATCTTCACTATAACGCGAGGTATCGCGTTCTTTAAGATATTTCATATAGTTATGTCCTTGTAAATCTGGTCCGTGATAATGGGAAAAAATAACGTCGACATCATGTTCATCGATCATATATTTCAATGATTTTGCCTGCCAATTAGCCGCTAATTTCCATTGTTCGTTATTGCATTTTAAGATCAAATCAGCGTCGTTACCGGTCATTTGACTAGTTGGCAGCGGCGGACCAAAACGATCAACAATTTCTTTGAAAAGCGTTTTAGGATACCATACGCAATCATCTTCACAGGATACAGAACGAGAACTCCAAATGCGAACATAACTGCCGTCTTCAGCAATTTTCAACATACGCATATTGCGCATAACTTTTTCTTCACCTTGACGGGAAGGCTGTTTATCATAAATATACGGCGTGAAAACGTCATTTTCTAAAATCACTAGAGGTTCTTGCGTGTCTTTGTTTTTATAAATGGCTACACGATCGTATTTGCCTTGTTCATTTTTCAAAATTAACGCATAGCGAGTGATTTTGCCATAGCCCATTACCAGCACAAACTCTTTACTTTCGGCTGGGATATCGATATGCCAGCCGTTAGCAGGAAAAATTGGCGAAATAGAGCAACTGGTTGGAAAATCTGCTAGCATCCACATCAAACCGTTGTCCTCTTCAAATTGTACGCTACAAGTACAATCGCCTTCACTGGCATGATAACCATGAACTTCAATGTCTTTTCGATAATCATCAAAATAACGCTTCATTTTTTCTTTAAATTCTGGCGTATTAGGTGATTTTTGCGGTAGACTCATGAATTCCAATTTTTCATCGCCGACTACTTCCGATGTTTTAACTGAGTAAGGCATATAAGAAACTTTTTCGGCTTTATCACTAGCGATAAACATCGTATCAAAATCACGTGTAGCATAAACCATGCCGACTGAACCGGGGCTGGAACCATCAACTACCATTAGATTAGGATTATCTGTGGTTGGCGGCCAACTACCGCCGGGCCAATGCCAGACCAGAGTTTTTTTGCCCGCTTCAGCTGTGACATTCCATAATGGCTCTGCTTTTAAAAAATTTGAAAAGAAAGCGCCAATAGTTACATCAGCTGCATCGGGTGCAGAAAGATTGAAATCCATAATGCCGTGCGTCATGGGATAAGCGCCGGTAGCTAGTGTTGCCCACATTGGCGGTGTAATTGTTGGAATTGCGCCTAAAAGCATTAAATCTTGGCGCGCTGCGCCTTTTTCAATAAATTTTTTCGTATTAGGCATTTTACCTTCATCAACTAAACGTCTGGTAAATCTGGGATCCATACCATCAATTCCTAATAATAACAATTTTTGGGTCAATCCTTTTTCTCTTAACATAAGTTCACTCCTTTTATCCAAAAACTACAGATATACGTATTTTTTACAAATGACCACTCATTTATTTTGGCTATTTAATAAGCAAGCTGATTAAAAGTCTTTCGTCCTTCAATCAGCTGCCTATTTTTTGCGTTATTTTAATTGTTATAGTTCTTCAGAAAGAATGCTGTAGACTGGTGCGCCTTCACATTCTTTAGGTATTCTAACCCCAAGAAGTACCGCAGCTGTTGGAGCAACGTCAACTTCTCGTGGGAACAGTTTCATTTCAAAGCCTTCTTTAATCCCCTTACCGGCAGCTACAAAAATTGGTCCAACGGAAGTATCAGCATAGCCTTCGGCAGTAGATAATGATTCACCGTGATCATGAACATAGTCGTCATGCAAGAAGAAAATAATATCGCCGCTGGTGTATTCGCCGCCTAAGCCCAACAAATTAGCATCTTTTTGATGTAAAGCTAAGGAAACGACACGGCGTTTCGTTTGGGGATCAGTGACTTGATACAAAGCAGTAATAATTTCTTCTTCCAATTGATACTTATCAGCTGGATCAACAATACCGAAACGATCACGACCTTTGAGGTTGATGAAAATACTATTAGAGCGTTGTTGAATCGCTTTGGTATTTACCCAATCAATAGCGGGCAAATACTTGCCGTTTTCATCTTTTTTCAAGACAGTGTAACCTAAATCTACCATTAAGCCTGTATTAATGCCGTAGTTATCACCAATAAAAGGATGATTATCTTCGTTACGACAAATTAAAGAATGGTCGGAGAAAATCAAAATTGCCCAGCCATTGTCTAATAATGGCAAGAATTCACCAATATAATCATCGGTCATCATATAGGTGTTTTCATGACACTTATAAATGTCTTTTTCATCAGCGTTGGAGTCTTCTCTGTTTTTCAAAGAAGTCATATAAGTATGTCCAGACATATCAGGACCATGGAAGTGAGAAAAGACTACTTCGACGCCGTGTTCTTTGATCATATAGTTAATGCTGTCAGCTTGCCATTTAGCTGCTTGTTTCCATTGTTCTAAGTTACATTTATTGATAACGTCCAAATCGCCGTCGCCTAATTGACCGGTTGGAACTGGCGCGCCGAAATGTTCTTTAATTTCTTTGAAGATCCATTTTGGATAGAATACGCTATCTTCTTCGGCTGTAAAGGCGCTGGATACCCAAATACGAACGAAAGAGCCGTCTTCAGCAATGTTTAAGACGCGCATATTTCTAACCACTTGTTCCAGTTTGCCTTCTCTGGTTGGAACCACATCAGCAACATTGGGGGTATAGACGTCATTTTCCAGAACAACGATAGGTGTTGCTGCATCTTTTTTGCCATAAATTGCCACTTTATCATAAACGCCTTTGTCGTTCTTTAATAACAAGCAAGGTCTTGTCATTTTACCGAATAATTGCAGCAAGGTAAATTCTTTAGCGCCTGCTGGAACTTCAAATCCCCAACCTTCTGGTTCGGTGATAGGAGAAAGACCAACATTGGATTGATAGCAATGCAATGTCGCCATTTGAGAATCCCCCGGCATGAGAATATTAGTACGAATATCCATGCCTTTATTCATTTTGTGACCATTAAATCCATCAATGCCTTCTTTAAATGCATTCCATAATTCATCAAAGTATGGTTGATGTTCTACTTTGGTGTATGGTGAAGGTACATGACCCAACTCGGCAGGGTCGCCGGTGAAGTTGGCGGTTGAGCGTAAAGCAGACGGATAAAATTTAGCTTCAGTAGCTTTAGTGCTGGCACAAGAAATATTTTCCCAATCGCGCATCGCATAACCGAACCCTAATGCCCCTGGTGATGTGCCGTCGACAACCATCAAATTCGGACTATCAGTGCTTGGTGGCCATGCACTGCCGGGCCAATGCCAAACAAGTGTTTTTTTGCCGTTTTCAGCTGTGATGTTCCATAATTGTTCGGCATGACAGTATTTGGAATAAATTCCGCCAAAGTTGATATCCAATTCGCCTTTCACGTTGATATTGAAGTCTTCAATTCCGTGAGTCATTGGATAAGCACCTGTGCATAGTGTTGTCCACATGGGCGGCGTAATCGTTGGTACGGCACCTAACATACGCAAATCGTGACGAGCAGAACCCTTTTCAATGATTTTTTTCAAATTGGGCATTTTCCCTTCATCAACCATTTTGCGAGAAAAACGAGGATCCATTCCATCAATACCTAAGAGTAAAACCTTGTCAGTTAAACCTTTACTTCTTAACATAATTAGTCGACACCCTTTCGATTGAATAAAGTTACATCTGCGACCATATCATACGGTCGCAGATGTTGTTAAACCATAATCAATTAAAATACTTCTTCTAAAATCTGATAGATTGGGGCGCCTTCGCATTCTTTAGGCATTCTGACACCCAAAATGGTAGCGATCGTTGGTGCAACGTCTACCTGACGAATCATACGGTCGGTGTAGAAGTTTTTCTTTAAGCCAGGACCTGCGCCAAAGAAAATTGGACCAGCAGAAGTATCACATTCACCTAAAGATGTAGCCATGCTATCATCATGGTCATGTTCATACCCTTCAGCCATGCAGTAAATAATATCACCACAATCAGGATATTCGCCGCCTAAGCCCAGAGGCACAGCGTCTTTTCTGCGCAAAGCCCATGCGATAATACGTTTGCCGCTTTCTTCATCTTTAATATTATACAAATCGGTAATAATTTGTTCTTCCAATTCGTACTGATCTTCTGGATCAACAATACCATGATCGGTTCTGCCTTTTAAGTTCAGATAGATATGCATTTCACGGTTAGCAACAGCTTTTGTTTTGGTCCAGTCAACTCTTCTCTTTTTCTTACCGGTTTCTGGATTGACTTCTAATACGGTATAACCTAATTGTTCCATGATCTGAACGTTCATACCAGTATCGCCCAAGCCGCGTAGACCGTATTTCGGGCAGACTTGTGCATGGTCAGAAACAACCATCAAAGTCCAGCCTTTATCCAAGAAATGAACGAATTTGCCCAGATAATCATCGGTTTGTTTGTAAATAGCTTGCATGATGAATTCATATTGTTCTGCAGTAGTGTTTTCGGTACCTTTTGCTAAATCACGGATAAACATATGTTTCTGCAAATCTGGTGCATGGAAATGAGAAAAGACAACTTCATAACCAGCATTTTCCATTAGGTAATTCAAAGAATCAGCTTGGAAATCAGCAACATGCTGCCAGCATTGATGCATGCAGTCATAAATCAATTCAAAGTCACCAAAACCCAATGTAGAGCATGGGGATGGATAACCAACGTTTTCAACGATTTCTTTGTATAATTCTTTTGGATGCCACATCATGTCAGCTTTGATATTCATGGATGCAGAAACCCACATTCTAACTTTGGAACCGTCTTCAGCGATTTCCAATACGCGCATATCACGGCTTGCTTGGATGATATCATCATCTTTTACGCAATCATCAACGATATCGCGAACGTATTCACGATTTTTGATGGTGACCATTGGTTCAATCGTCTTTTTGTTTTTGTAAATTGCAACATGATCGTAAACGCCTTGATCATTTTTTAATAATAATGCTGGACGGCGAACTAAACCACCAGATAATAACAAGGTAAATTCTTTAGCGCCTTCTGGTAAATCAATGCTCCATTTGTCTGCTGGTTTCAAAGTAGAATAAGCAACGTCAGCAGGAATAGCGTTGGAACCGCCTTGACCGTCTTTCCACGGATCCATGATGTACAAGCGGAAACCATCGTCCATTTTTCTTTGCATCATACCAGCCATACCGGTATTTTTCTTTTTCGGTTCTTCTTTATCCAAACCAGTAACAACGCAAGGAACTTTAGCTGAAGAATCCATAGCGCCGGAACGATAGGTGGTTACTTCTGTCAAGTCGCTAGCCATAACGATGAATTCTACGTCAACTTGAGCGCTACTCATGTTAACCCCACCAGGAGAAGTACCGTCAACGACAGAAAGATTTGGGCTATCAGAGCTTGGTGGCCATGCACTGCCGGGCCAATGCCAAACGAGTGTCTTTTTGCCGGCTTCTGCGGTAACATTCCATAATTGTTCTGCTTTGCAGTGTTCGGAATTGAAGTTTAAGTTAACCATATCCATATCGCCGCCTTGTCTGTAAAAAGCGGTAATACCATGAGTTTGCGGATAAGCACCTGTAGCTAGCGTTGTCCATTGTGGGGGAGTAACAGTTGGCAGAGCGCCTAATAAAACTAAGTCTTCTCTAGCTGAACCTGCTTCTAAAATCTTTTTGGTGTTAGGCATAATGCCCATGTCTACATACTTTCTGGTTAGACGCGGATCCATTGCGTCTACCCCTAATACCGCTACTTTTGTAGCTTTTGCTGGTACCATTATCGATCACCTCTACAATAATTTTGTTACGACTCCAAACCTTGTTTTTCTATATTTGAAGCCATGTCTAATTCTTACAAAATAATTTTATATCTTCTTTTCATGCTTGTCAACCTAATTGCAATTTATACAAAAAATCATTGCAATCACTCATAACGCTTGCAAAAAAAAATTACATCTAAAGAATTTGTTATAGATATTTTCTATTGAATAATGAAAGTTTGACGATAAAAATTTGAGAAAGCAAAATAAAAAGTATGTCTTCCAACGTTAAAATAGCGCTATGCAATTTTTACAAAAATGAGCGTTTTAAAAATGGTTATTTTTGCAGAACTGATTTTTAATCATAAGAAACAGCCAGTGAAATCAATAATCACTGGCTGTTGGATAATTTTAATGAGAAATAGAGTCTAATTTAGTTCACGTATGATTTATCGTTTTCTCCTTCACATTTATTAAAGTCAAAATTCCTTTTGTATCATCAAGAGAGTAACTTTTTTCCTTATAATTTTGCGCGTCATACTACGATTAAATTTCTTTCATCATGACGCTTTGGCGTATGGTTTCAATAGCTGCTTGACGGTCACGTTGTCCAAAAATTGCCGAACCAGCAACCAATACGTCGGCGCCAGCTGCAATAGCTTGTGGAGCCGTTTCCACTGTGATGCCGCCATCAACCTGAATGTGTGGGTGAAGCTGATAGGTGTTGCATAGTGCTTTTAAACGACGAATTTTGGTAGTAATATCAATAAATTGCTGTCCGCCAAAACCGGGATTAACGCTCATCAAAAGCACCATATCAATTTCAGGCAAAATTTCCTCTACCGCAGCAAGCGGTGTAGCAGGATTTAGAGCGACCGCAGCTTTCAGATGATAGCTTTTGATGGTTTGAATAGCGCGATGTAAATGCTTCGTTGCTTCAACATGTACAGTAATTAAATCAGCGCCGCTTTGTGCAAAATCAGCAATATATCGCTCTGGCGATTCGATCATCAAATGCACATCAAAAAATAGTTTGCTGTGAGGGCGCAGTGCTTTAATCAAACCAGCGCCAAAAGTAATATTAGGTACAAATTGACCATCCATAACGTCTAAATGAAGCCAATCAGCTCCCGATTTTTCCACATCGGCTACTTCTTGAGAGAGATAAGCAAAATCAGCTGACAATAATGATGGCGCGATAATCATGATCAATAACTCCTTTCGGCAGCGATAACTTCTTGTAAAAATATTAAATAGCTTTCATAGCGCTCTTTTGCAATATTGCCGTTTGCCACGGCTTCTTTTACGGCGCAATCTGGTTCTTGATGGTGCAGGCAGGTTGCAAAACGGCATTGCCCCAAAAAAAACATCAATTCAGGAAAAAGTTTTCCTAATTCCTCTCGTTTTAAATCTTCTGGTAGCATTAAGGAACTAAAGCCTGGGGTATCAGCCAAAAGAGCATTTTCATCAAGACTAAATAATTCTACGTGGCGTGTCGTATGTCGTCCGCGCTTTAACTTTTCGCTGACTTTTCCGGTTGCTAGCTGCCAATGACCGCCTAAAGTATTCATTAAACTGGATTTTCCGACGCCGGAATTGCCAGCGAAAACCGAAATTTTGCCTTTTAAGCATTGTTTTAATGCGTCGATGCCTTCTTGGTTTAAGACGCTGGTCCAAAATAGTCGAAAACCAGTCGGTTGATAAATAGCCTGCAATTTTTGCCGTTCTTCTTCCGTGATCAAATCACTTTTATTAAAACAAATAATAGGCTCAATATTGTTCCATTGAGCCAATATACTTAGTCGGTCAATTAGTCGCAAATCAGGCGATGGTTCCTTAGCCGCAGCCGCAATGATCAATTGATCAACATTAGCAATTGGTGGGCGCAGCAACTGGTTTTTACGAGGCAGCAATTTCTCAATCACGCCTTTGTCTTCGCTGATAATCTCGAAATTTACCAAATCCCCTACTAGAAAACGCACGCTCTTGCAGCGATTTTTTCCCCGCAAAGAACATTCGTAGATTTTGCCTTGAGAAAACACATAATAAAACCCGCTGTACCCTTTAATAATATGTCCTTTCATTGTTTGTTCCCCAATCTTTTTAGCTTAGCGGTATCGTCTCTACCAGTTGATTATTACAATAAATATTAACATACCCTGAACCTTTATAAGTAAACTCTGTTGACAAATAGTCGTCTTGCAGCCATTCTTTGCTATAAATAATAGCGCTGCCGTCATCATCTACTAATTCCAATACCATCGTTCCTGTTTCAGGCACGAGCATTTCAACCTTACCAACTTTGTACACATCAGGTCCGGGACCGTCGCTAACAACCAAATCAATCACGGTATCCTGCATGGTTTGACCATCGGCCGCTAATGATTGACGAATGATTGTCCCTGTTTCGTGCGTATAACTTTCTTCTTTTTTTACTGTGCCTAAAACTAAGCCTGCTTTGCGCAATTCAGCCTTGGCTTCATCTAACGTTTTTTTGCTTAGGTCAGGAATCGTTACCATTTTAGGCGTTGGTCCTAAACTAATGGTATAATCTATTTTTGTGCCAGCGCTGACCATTTCTCCCTGACGAGGAATTTGAATAATGATATCACCTTCCGGCACGTCGGGAGAATAGTTGGTTGTTTCTTGACCAAGTATCAACTTTTTATTATTCAAAGTTGCTTCCGCTTCATTTTTATTCATGCCAGTGATTTGAGGCACTTCAATCAGGCTCTCACCTAAAGAAACGACTAAAGTAATTTCTCTGCCTTCTTTGACTTTAGTGCCAGCTGTTGGCGTTTGCCGCAAAATCAATCCAGCTTCCATTTCATTATCATATTCCGCTTCGTCATAAACAACTGTCAAGTTAGCACTCAATAATTTTCTTTCTGCTTCAATCTCTCGTTCACCGATAACGTTGGGCACTTCCAGCTCATTATTGGCAAATATTTTCTGAACGCTGAAAAATCCTGCTGTGCCTAATGCTATAGCAATCAATAAAAACAAAAATAAATTTAATACCCTAATCTTTTTTCCTCTTGGTTTATCTTCTGCTTCTTCGGCAATTTCTTCTAAATAATCTTGTTTGACAATCCTTGTTTCGTCATTAGTTGCTTTAGCTACGACTTCTGTAGAGGTAGCGGATGTTTCTAAAACGGCATATTTTTTGCCAAGATCGTATTTTTTATTATTTCGTTTCCGTCCCAGTTGAATAGTTGCTAATTCTTCTTCCATTTCCGAGACGTTATGAAAACGGTCTTTGGGATTTTTTGATAAAGCTTTCATGATAATCCATTCTAAAGCGGGATCAACATCAATTCCTAAAGATGATGGCGGCTGCGGCTGCATTTGAATATGTTTTAGCGCCACTGTCACCGGATTTTCTCCAGTGAAAGGTACCTTGCCTACCACCATTTCGTACATCACTACGCCAATGGAATAAATATCCGATGCCCAGTCTACAATGTCGCCTCTGGCTTGTTCCGGCGAAAAATAGTGTGCTGAGCCTAAGATACCTTTATTATGCGTAATCGTAATATTATTTGCTGCCTGTGCGATGCCAAAATCCGTTACTTTAACGATACCGTTTTTATCAATAAGGATATTGTGGGGCTTAATATCCTTATGAATAATATTTTGACTGTGCGCTTCCGAAATGCCCGCACAGATTTGTTGGCTGATATCTAAAATTTGTTCTAAAGGTAGAGGCGAACGTTCTTTGATAATATCTTTCAAAGTTCTGCCTTCAATATATTCCATGACCAAATAACTTTTGTGTCCGCTTTCGCCAAAATCATAAATATTGATGATATTAGGGTGAGACAAACTAGCGACTGCTTTGGCTTCCCGATGAAAACGACGGGTGAAATCCTGTTCATTAGCATATTCGTCACGCAAAACTTTTACAGCTACTAAACGGTCCAAAAATGTGTCCCTTGCTAAATAAACTACAGCCATACCGCCGCTGCCGATTTGTTCCAACAACTCATACCGATCGCCCAAGATCTCATTCATGCTTGCTCACCCCTTTCTTGATTTATACGACTTCCAACATTTTAACGAGCGTATCCGCTCCTTTTATTATCTGCCAATAAAGCAAATTGATGCTTAAAAGCAAGAAACCCGCTAAAACAGTCCACTTAACGCGGCTAATTTTTTTTACCTGCAATGTTATTGCTGTACCTTGCTGATTGCATAAACCAATTATCAATCCTAAAGCACCCAGACACGTCAGCATAGAAGAACCGCCATAGCTGACAAAAGGCAAAGTAACGCCTGTTAAAGGAATAAATTTCGTTACACCGCCTATAATCAACATACTTTGTGCTATGAAATATAACGTTAAGCCGCTAGAAAGCAAAAAACTGCCTCGCGTTTCAATAGCCACTATGAGGCGCGCTGCCAGCAAAAAAAACCATACCAATGCGCTCATTACCGCCAAACAACCAATAAAACCCATTTGCTCGCCGATAACGGCAAAAATGCAGTCAGTTTGCGCTGCTGGAATCAAATACGGTTTTCCGCTGCCTAAGCCGGTTCCCCACCAGCCGCCAGCGGCTAATGCGCCCAAAGACTGAACCAACTGATACGTTCCGCCTAACGGATCACGCCATGGATCAAGCCAATTATAGACGCGCGTACGTACATGACCAAAATGTTGAAAAGCTAAAATTCCTGCTATTGCCAAAAACGTCAAACCGATAATAGCCCAAATTCGTCGACCGGTAGCTAAGTACATTTCTATAATAAATAAACTATAAAAAATCAGTGCTGTGCCTAAATCAACTTGATACACTAATAAAGACAACAAAAGTAATACAGAAAACAGTAAAAAAATTACTTGTGTGTATTTTGGCTGTTTGGTATTTTTGTAGAAACTCACTAAAAACAACAAAAAAGTTACTTTGGCGAGTTCTGAAGGCTGAACGGTTACGACACCCAAATCAATCCAGCTTTTAGCGCCTCCTTTTTCAAAGCCAATCACTAATGGCGCTACTAAAAGAAGAAATGTAGCCAATAACCAAAAATATTGCGCTTTTAAAACTTTCTCTTTTGGCGCTTTTTGACTGATGATTACAGCCAGAGATAATATCGCCAGACCAGAGACAATCCATACCAGCTGCTTTAGCGCCCAAATATGATTGAGTCGCCACAATATCAGCCAGCTCATGGTCAATAAAAACGCTACTGGTGCAAATAAGGGCGCGCTTTTAGTTGCTTTTTGGTGTAAAAAATAGCCTTCGCTATAGAATAACGCCAATACTATACAGGAAAGTAAGATGCCCCGCTCATCTACCATTTCATGGCAATAGAGTTGCGCTAGTCCTATCAGCATTAGCGCACTGCTGAGGTGCAACCCTAGCCATAGATTATGCTTCATGTTCATATAAAATCAACGTGATGTTATCGAAACCTCCGCGCAAAAGCGCCGTTTCAATCAACTGGTCAGCTGCTTTTTGCAGGGATTCGCTTTGCTTGACCATTTGCCAAATTTCTTCATCACTGATTAAATTATAAAGTCCATCAGTGCAAAGCAAAATTTTATCACCAACAGAGATTTTTTGTTGCAAATATTGCGCTTCGATGGCTGCTTCTGGTCCTAAAGCCTTGATCAGCACATTTTTCTGCGTGCTGTTTTTGGCTTCTATTTCATTGATTTCGCCTAAACGGATTAACTCCGCTAAATAGGAATGATCATGGGTCAGTTGTTCAACGCTCGTTTCTTGTAAGCGATAAATACGACTGTCGCCAATATGACCAATAAGCAGCTGATCTTTGGTAATTGCTACCGCGCTAAAGGTCGTGCCCATGATTTTGCCTGACAAAAGATTCTGCTGGTGATATACGGCATCGTTAGCTTTTGTCATAGCATTATGCAGATTATCCAAAGAAAAGTCGTCGGTTTGATGGTTTAGCATTTCTTCAGCAAAAATTTTGACCGCTAAAGAACTAGCCAACTGACCATTCTCGTGTCCTCCCATGCCGTCGGCTATTAAGAAAATTCCTTTATCTTCGTCAATATATAAACTATCTTCATTATGCGTTCTGACCAAACCGGTTTCACTGCGCCAAGCAACAGTCACTTTTATCACCTCTATTCTCTGAACAAAAATTTCTGGTTTATTATGATTGTGCATTCCTTAAAAATTTTTCTCGAAATTTCTGTTTCGCAAAGCCTTATGGTTATCATACTATATTTCGGCGCAAATTGCCAGTAAAGGCGCTTTTTTTTCCAAAAAAATTTGTGCCTTAATTATTTTTCATCAGCAAATCGCGATAATTTTTAATATGTTTATATAAAGTGGCGCGACTCATATCACAGGCTTTAGCAAATTCCAGCGTTGTCATTTCTTTTTGTTCCCACAATCTAAATAAGTCAATGAAATCCTCTGGCAATGGTTTGCAGCGTCGGCCGAACTGTACGCCTCGCATTTTTGCCGCTGCAATGCCTTCTGCCTGTCGTTGATGAATGCTTTCACGCTCTGAATGGGCTGAATAGCTGAGAACTTGTAGCACCAGATCAGCAATAAAAGTTCCCAAAACATCTTTGCCTATGGTTGTGTCTAACAATGGCATATCCAAAACGCGAATATCAGCTCGCTTTTCTTTGGTAATGATACGCCATTGTTCAATAACTTCTGAATAATTGCGTCCTAAACGATCAATAGATTTGACGAGTAGTAAATCGCCTTCGCCCAGACGGCGCATCATTCTTCGGTAAGCTGGTCGTTCAAAATCTTTGCCGGATTGTTTATCAACAAATAAATTTTTTTTCGGAATATTGTATTCGGATAACGCCAAAAGTTGTCTTGCTTCATTTTGATCTCTTGACGATACTCTGACATAAGCATAAACCTGCATAATAAAGTGCCTCCCTCATGAAAACTTAAGCTGTAATAATGAGTCCTGAAAATGCTTCATGAAGACCTGCTCGAAAATTTCTGAAACGCCGTCTGATGAATTACTTATTATTTCTCTAATTTCCACACAAGCCTATTGCTACATTTTACCGAAATAGTTACTTTTTGTTAACGTCATAGTTAAACTGTTACCATTTTTTTACTTTATGACTATTATTGCAGATAGTTTTTATAGAAATTATTTGATTCAGTAGCTTCATGCGCATATCGGACCATATATAGTCATGGGTTTAAATGAGTAAGAGAAAAAATTTGTTATGAAAATTTTTCAGAAGAAAAAATAGTTTGGCGGCATATTTGCGGTCAAAATTGGTTTCATGGCGGCAGCTTGACAAAGTTTTATTCTTGATTTACATTGATAAAAAAGTATTGAGAAACGATTAACTGGGGGAGATATCATGCGTTATATTATTGCGTTGGATCAAGGCACGACCAGTTCGCGGGCGATTATTTTTGATCATGAGCAAAATATCGTAGCGAAGAGTCAAAAAGAATTTATGCAGTTTTATCCCAAAGAAGGCTGGGTTGAGCATGATCCTACTGAAATTTGGGCAACACAGTACGGGGTTTTACAGGAGGTCATGGCGAAAGCCGGTGTCACTTATGATGATATAGCGGCTATTGGGATTACTAATCAGCGTGAAACGACTATCGTTTGGGAAAAAGCGACAGGTAAACCTATCTATAATGCCATCGTTTGGCAGTGTCGCCGAACAGCTGAATTATGTGATACGCTAAAAGCGGAAGGTTGGACTGATTATATCAAAGAACACACAGGTTTGGTTATTGACGCATATTTTTCAGCCACAAAAATCAACTGGATTTTGGAAAATGTACCTCATGCGAAAGAACGCGCTAAGCGAGGCGAATTGCTCTTTGGTACCGTGGATAGTTGGCTAATTTGGAATTTGACGAAAGGCAGTGTTCATGTTACGGATTATACTAACGCTTCACGAACGATGCTTTATGACATTAAAAAATTGCAGTGGGATCAAAAAATTTTGGCACGTTTAGATATTCCGGAAAGTATGCTGCCTAAGGTCTGCAATTCTTCGGAAATTTATGGCTATGTACAAGCGGGCAGCGATGGGCGTCATAAAGTTCCTATTGCTGGTATTGCCGGCGATCAGCAAGGCGCTTTATTTGGACAGGCTTGCTTCAGCAAAGGAACAGCCAAAAATACTTACGGTACCGGTTGTTTTTTGTTGATGAATACGGGCGATGATTATATCAAAAGCAAAAATGGTTTGTTAACGACTATTGCCGTTGGTCTTAACGGTAAAGTGCAGTATGCACTGGAAGGATCTATATTTGTCGGTGGCGCTGTGGTGCAGTGGCTTCGTGATGAGCTTCATTTGGTTAATGACGCCGCTGATACCGAATATTTTGCTGGTAAATTAGCAGATAACGGCGGCGTTTATATGGTTCCGGCTTTTGTTGGCTTGGGAGCGCCCTATTGGGATATGTATGCCAGAGGTAGTATACTGGGGTTAACTAGAGGCAGCGGACGCAACCATATCATTCGAGCGGCGTTAGAATCAATCGCCTATCAAACGAAAGATGTATTGGAGGCAATGATGGAAGATGCTAATCTGACGGTTACTGATTTAAAAGTTGATGGTGGCGCTTGTAACAATAATTTTTTAATGCAGTTTCAAGCTGACATCACCAATTGTGTTGTTAAACGACCAATAATCACCGAAACAACGGCCTTAGGCGGCGCTTATCTGGCCGGATTAGCCGTCGGCTATTGGTCAGATCAAGCCGAAATTGAGAAAAAATGGCGTCTTGATCAACAATTCTTGCCGATGATGAACGAAGAGATACGTCAAAAAAATTATAGAGGCTGGTGTAAAGCTGTTACAAAAACCAAAGATTGGCTGAGTGACGAATGAACTGATGTTAATACTAATCATGAAAACTGAATAGCCCAAAAACTGCTGAAAATTTGATTTCCAGCAGTTTTTGGGCTAGGTGTCGATAGCAATTGGCAGAAAAAGCAGGTTATCGCAAACAGCCAGTAAGATTTTTTCTTACTGGCTGTTATAACGTTTAGTATGTTTAATAACGATAATCATTTTGGTCGCCTTTGTCATAAATTTTTGCGTCCATCAATTCCTTGAGTTTGGCATTGATTTTGGTTTCTTCATTGTCATCATCATTTTTAACTTCATTGACAACATGTTTGACCATTGTACTAACATCTTTGCTGACTAAAGAGCCCAGTGGCTCAATGATAATATCATCACTATCTAAACTTTGTAGTTGATTCTGCAAATAACGGCGCATATTATCTTTAAGTTCATTGTGTTTTAAAGAAAGCGCTTCGTAATTAGCGCTCATGGTTTTTAGAGCACTTTCTGATGAACCGATGATTTCGCGAGCTCTTTCCTCGGCATCTTCTACAATTTTACGGGCTTTTTCTTCCGCTTCATGGCACACATTATCGGCAAACTGCTGGGCAGTAATCAGCGCATTATTGAGTGCGTTTTCTCGTTCTTTATAGGTAGACATATTTTCACTGTATGTACTGAGCTGATTACGCAACGAATCCAACTCTCTCTGCATTTTTTCAAAGTCAACAATAATTTCATCTAAAAATTCATCAACTTCTTCGGCATCGTAGCCTCTTACGGCTTTACGAAATTCTTTGTTGTGAATATCCATTGGTTTGAGCACTGTTTCATCCCCTTTTATGAGCCTTAGGCTAAATATATTTTTGTAAATTAACCCGCAGTTTGCCTTTTTTCGTTTCTCCTAAAATTTCGCCAATTTTTATTTTTCCTTTTCCTCGAAAAGATAAGATATCATCTGTTTTGACTAAAGCATCGCCATCGGTTGTTTCTAAATGGTTGAGCTGCACTTTACTGCTTTTAATCGCTTCTAAAGCTTTGGCGCGCGAGAGTCCAAAGCCATGAGCGCAAATTGCGTCAAGGCGCAAAGAGGAAACGGTGACCGCTATTTCTTTCGTTATAGGTTTTGGCGGTGTCCATTCTTCCAATGAAATTTCTTGAGTGCTTAACGGCACATTTTTGACTTTAAGTGGATTACTCAACAAATAATCCTTATTTTCCGTTGCCATATAAAGATAACAGCCGTCTTCTGTTACTAACAAATCGCCGAATTTTTCTCGTTTAACGCCTAAACTCAAAACAGCGCCTAAAAAATCACGGTGGCTAACTTTAACAAAATCCATTCGTCCCTGCAATCTTATCAGACTAATTTCTGCCTCTTGACAATCGATTTCCGTATAAGGCGGAAATAATATCAAGCGCTGACGTTCTGCTTGCTCAAAGCCGCCACAAAATAAATAGGACTCGCCATTTTTTTCTAAATAATCCCGCGCTATATTTTGCAACCGTATTGGTAAAAAATCGGTACGTTCAGTACTGTAACGTTTTTGAGAACGTGAAACCAGTTCGTCCAAACGTTTCAAAAAATTTTTTTCTTCATCCATGATTATATCCTATCAAAATCGTTTCATTTAAAAAGGTAGCATACGAACAATAGCTCGCAATAACGGACCTACCACGCACTGCAAACCTATGAGCACAACGATTGGCGTAATATCCAGCGGCATTCGCAAACTATCAGGCATATAGCGACCGACAAAATTCAACATAGGATCAGTCATATCGTAAATAAACCGGAGAATTGGATTGTATGGATTGTGTGGAATCCATGACAAAAAAACACGGATAATCATTAACCATACCAAAACTTCAATACCAACGACAATGATTCCATCCAGCAAACCTCTGATCATTTTATCTCTCCTAACTGCTTATTTTTCAAATAAGCTGCTTCTACAGCCGCCATCAATGCGCCCCGTACGCCATTTTGTTCCATAATATTGATAGCGCGAATAGTGGAACCAGCAGGAGACGTCACATTATCTTTTAAAATGGCTGGATGTTCTTTAGTTTTTAACACCATTTCTCCAGCGCCAACCATCGTTTGAGCTACCAGCTGATATGCTAATGCTCTAGGTAATCCCACCATAACGCCGCCATCGGCAATGGCTTCAATAATTTGGTACATGTACGCCGGTCCACAACCGCTTAGGGCGCTGGCAGCGTCAATCTGCGACTCATCAATAATAATATGTTCGCCTATGGCATTAAAAATTCCTTTCGTTAAGGAGATTTGTTCCTCATTAAGCCCATAATAACAAATCGCTGTCATGCCGAAACCAATCTGTGCGGGTGTATTAGGCATAGCGCGAACGATAGAATGCTCGCCTAGCGCTTGGCTAATAGTTGCTATCGAAACGCCCGCCATAATAGAAATCACTAGTTGATTTTTATCCAGAAATGGCTTGAGTTCTTTGGCAACGGCTAAAAACTGTTGCGGCTTAACGGCAATAATAATCGTTTGCGCTTTTTGCACTAATTCTTGATTGTTTTCTGCTATCAGAACGCCAAAACGTTCCTTAAAAGCCTTTAAGCGGTCTTTACTGCGATTAGAAGCGATGATTTCCTTAGGCGAATACAGTTGTTTTTCCAATAAACCGTTAGCAATAGCGCTGGCCATATTGCCGCTGCCTACAAAACCGATTTTGCAGCATTTATCCATCTTAAAAATCACTCCTATTGTTATACCGCGTCACCCATGAAAAAACTTCTGTTTGTTCATCAGCCAGCTGTTGGCGCAGTTCGCTGGAAATATCAATATTTTCTGGAGCTGCTAGAATAATTCCCTGACTAACTTTTTGGATAGAGCCGTTGATAGCATAAACGACTCCGCCGACAAAATCAATAATTTTGGCGGCAATATCGGGATCGCAGTCTTCAATATTGATCACTACAGCTCTGCCTTTTAATAAATTATCGGCGATATTTTGTGTTTCATCAAAAGCCATGGGTGCTACTAAAACCATTTTAGCATTAGCACCACTGTTATGATGATTATTAACCACACTCACCTCTCTTGGCTGCATTGTCACCAAATTACTTTTTGCTGAAGATATGGGACGGATTTCAGCATTTTTGCGCTCAGTAGGCATACTTTGACGACTGCTTGGCTGTTCCATGATTTCCTGTTCATCGTCAACTTCTGTTTCAACAAAACCCATAACGTCAAACACTTTGTTCATAAAACCCATTCAATTCACCTCATTTTTCGATTTAGCAAATACACGACTGCCAATACGCACCATATTGGCTCCTTCTTCAACGGCAATAACAAAATCGCCGCTCATACCCATAGATAAAATTTCCATCTTTACCTGCGGAAACGATAACGCTTTAAGATGACAAAATAATTGATACATCTGCCGAAAAATCGGTCGCACTTGCTCTTTATCTTCATAATTGGGCGCGATATTCATCAATCCTCGCACCTGTACATGAGGATAATTGCTCATTTGTTCCAAAATCGGAAGTACTTCTTTGGTTTGTAATCCAAACTTTGTTGCTTCAGCGGCAATATTGACTTGCAATAAAATATCTATTATCTTATCAGCCGCCATAGCTCGTCGATTGATTTCGTTGATCAAGTGCAAACTGTCCACCGAATGAATCAACTGCACCTTGTCGATAATATACTTAACTTTATTTTGTTGCAAATGACCAATCAAATGCCACTCAGCTTGTCCTATAAAAGCCGGATATTTATCCAATAACTCTTGAACTCTGTTTTCGCCAAAAATGATGTTTCCCGTTGGGATGACTTCTCTTAATTCTTCTATTGTGTGCTTTTTGCTGACGATGACAACCGTTACTGTTTCTGAGGGATGAGGACTTTTTGCTTTTGCTTCTTTAATTTCTTGGTCAATTTGTTTTAAATTATCGGCTATGCTCAATTTTTATCACCTCGCTTTCACGAATTCACCTTCTTGAACAAATTTTGGTGTTGTTACAATTTCTGTTCCTTCCGGCAAATCTTCTACTACTACGGTGTTTTCTTTCTCAAGACTAATGGTTATGCTGCGCCAGTAAGCGAATCCCTTATCCAATTCATAAACGCCCGCTTCATTTTCATGATAAACGACTGCTTCCTTAGGAATTTCAATAACGTTCGCTACATTATAAGGTAATTCCACTTGCCAAACTCTGTGTTTAAAAATATCCTGTGCTGCTGTGCCCATATCGACGTGAACCAACAAACGTTCTTCTATTTCGTTACCATTTGATTTTTGATAAGGATAGATTTCTATCACTCGACAAAGCGTGCTATAAGCGATTTCTGGAAAACGAATGCGGTATCGTTCATTAACGGCAAACGTTTCTGTATGGCTGTTTTTTTCACAATCTATATAGAAAAAAATATCGTCCAAATTGTTGATAATTTTAGCGTAATTGATGCCTTCTTTTGCCAAGATTTTTTCGTCGGAAGTTTTTCGCTCTGTCTCATAAATCGTCGCCAGATCTAGTGCTAATATTTCTTCGGGTGAAGAAATATTTTCATAACCATCAATCTGATAGCTGACCACACCAGATACAGGCGCGTACATTGTTTTGCTCGTTTGACTTTGCATAGCTGTGCCAGAAGTAGCTGTTACCCGAAAAACTGCTTCATTCTTGCGCACTCGTGTATTTTCCGGCGTGATAGCTTCGCCTTCGCCGCTTAAGGGCGCTTTGATGCAGTAATTATCATAGATCATTATGCCATACGGAGAATAAACCGTTTCGATTATCGCTTGCCCAATAGTCATCGTTTTGGTCATCAGTCCGACAATAGACGAATAGATGAAGCTTCCAAGAATCCAAAGTACTGCAAAAGCTAATATATAGCGGATAATGCGTTCTATCAGTTGTGAATTTTTCTTTGTTTTCACCATAGCTATTCTCCAGTGTCCAACCGTCGCCTTCTAAATTTTTCAAAAGTGTTATTATTTATATAAAACAAATTATTTATTTATCGTCTCTTTTTCTGATTGTAGATCAACTCCAGTTCATTAAATAATTTTTTATTCCGTTTAAAGGTTCGATTGATTGATATACATTGCTTTAATTTTAGAAGACGTCTGTTAAAATAACGCTATCTCAAATATGTTACGCCTAGTTATTTCTATGGTTCATTTTTATATGTCAATCAATCAAAATACCATCTAGTATCCATTATGCTTACTCAAGGTAATTGATAGCACATGACGCTTTTCATTATACACTACTTCAACAAACATTTCGACAAATTTTTCTCAATAATGGTTATTTTTTATCGTTGTTTTGGATATTTCCATTTTTTGGTGGTTTATACTCTATAACTTTGACACAAAAAACGTTTTTCCTGCAAAAAGAAACCGTTATTTGCATCGGCAAATAACGGTCTGTTTGATTAACGACGCAAAGCTTTGGGTTTTGCTAATACTTCTGACCAAATTAAACTTTGAATAATAGTGTCGGGATCGGTTTTGATTTCTATAGCTGTTTTTGGCGTCAGTGTTTCATTGGTTTTGCGCTGATGAATATTAGGATTCAGTTCAATACGATGAGTATCCGGCTGCGCATTTTCATGAGCATTTTTAATAGGCGTCAGCGATGTTTGATGAGGTTTAACATGAGGCTTTAGTTGTTCTTTGGAGCCTTTATTAAACCCTTGTGCCGCAGTTTTTGTTTTTTGCGGCGGTCTGTATTCGGTTTTTGCTTCAGCCGCTTTTGTTTTGGGCTTCGGCGATGTCGTTTCGGGAACAATGACTTTTTTGAAGTCTTCAAATATATTGCCCAGCAATGTGCTCAACGTTTCTTCATTTTCTTGGACAGTAGTTGATTGTGTTTCTCGTTGACGATTCGCTGCGTTTTGAGATGAATTTTTTCTTTCGATTTCTTTGACAATACTTTTTTCTTTCGCTTTTTGGCTTTCCACCACACTGCGAATGATAGAAATAAGCACGAGTAAAACGATTGCTTCCACTATCATCAATCACCTGCCTTCTATTAAGGTTCGGATTATTCCTTATCAAAATTAGGATTGGTGGATTTGGCTATATTATCCCGCATAGTGGTATCTGCGGTAATGTTTTTCAGATTATAATAATCCATCACACCAATGTTGCCATCTTTGAGCGCTTGCGCCATAGCTTCCGGCACAGCAGCTTCCGCTTCGACAACCTTGGCTTTCATTTCCTGAACTTTTGCTCGCATTTCTTGTTCCAGCGCTACAGCCATTGCTCGACGTTCTTCAGCTTTCGCTTGAGCGATATTTTTATCAGCTTCCGCTTGATCAATTTGCAATTCAGCGCCAATATTGCGTCCGACGTCAACGTCAGCAATATCAATAGATAAAATTTCAAACGCTGTACCAGAATCCAAACCTTTCTTTAAAACGGTTTTGGAAATATTATCGGGGTTTTCCAATACATCTTTGTGATTTTCTGCGCTACCAACTGTTGAAACGATACCTTCGCCAACTCTGGCGATAATGGTTTCTTCACCGGCGCCACCAACTAAACGATCAATATTAGCGCGTACAGTCACTCTAGCAGTGGCTTTAACTTGAATACCATTTTTTGCCATGGCTGCAATGACGGGTGTTTCAATAACTTTTGGTGTTACCGAAACCATGACGGCTTCTTTAACGTCGCGTCCTGCCAAGTCTATCGCCGCAGCACGGGAAAAATTCAATTCAATACCAGCCCGTTCCGCTGCAATCAACGCATCAATGACACGATCAACATTACCTCCTGCTAAATAATGGGCTTCCAGTTGTGAGGTATCCATATCCATGCCCGCTTTATTAGCTTTGATTAACGGCATCACGATTTTGTGCGGTGGTACCCGACGTAAACGCATGCCCACCAAATTAAATAATCCGACCTTTACACCAGCTGCCAAAGCTGATATCCACAAACCTACTGGTACAAACCGGAAAAATACCAGCAGTAAAACGATAATAAGCAACATAAAAATAATTAAACCGCCTATTTGTTCCATAATCTTACTCCTCTCTGTGATCTGTTTTTATCTCCCGAACAATAAGCCACGTCCCGTCAATGCCGATGACTTTGACTTGAGCGCCTTGTTCGATGAAATCCCCTCTGGTAACAACGTCTAAATGAGTTCCGTCAGCAAGCTCCATTGTGCCTGCCGGACGCAGTACCGTTAAAGCAATGCCTTCCGCACCAACTCGCTCATTCAGTGATTGATTTCTAGCGGTGTAGCCTTTTTCGGTTGTCAACTGTTCTTTTACGGTCAACTTGTCGAAAAATTTGCGTTTACTCAGTATCTTGATTAAAATAGGCGTCATTACGACTGCCAAAGTTAAAACGATAGCGGTATAACGTACAGCAGTCGCCACATCAGGCGTTGTTAAAAAAATACTGCCAATAATAGATGCCAAGCCTAGAATACCAAAAAGACCAAAGCCCGGCACAAAAATTTCAACGGCACAAAATACCAGCCCCACTAAAAACAAAAGTAACGCAATCCAACTCGCCATACCTGCAATCATATGCCCCCCAAAATATAGTCCTAAACAAGTTATGCCCGCTATGGCAAAAATGCCAATCCCCGGCGTAAAAAATTCTAATACTAAACAAATCATTCCCAACGTTAAGAGAATCGGCGCCACTGTTGGATTGGTGATCACACGAGTAATTTGTTCGCCCATGGTCATATTACCATTGATGATTTCCGCTTCTGCTAGATCTAATTCAAGCAATAGAGCGTTCAAATCATCAACTAAATAATCGTTCATTCCTAGTGCATAAGCGCTGTTAGCAGTTAATGTCAATAGTTGACCTTTAGCCACCACATCAGGAATTTCGATATCTCGATCGACAAAAGCTTTTGCAATTTCGCCGTCGCGTCCGTTTGCTTCTGCCATTGCTGCGAATTCTTCTCGCCATGCCGATAAATATTTTTCATCGGCCCGCTCATTACCGATGCGCATCTCGGCATCTCCAATGGTTGAGCCCGGCATCATAGCGATTTTATCACAAGCTAAAGCAATATAAGCGCCAGCTGAAATGGCTTTAGCTTCTACTAAAGCAATAGTTGGAATATCTGTTTTGTAAATAATTCGTTTAATCTCTTGAGCGGCGTCGACGCGACCGCCGGGCGTATCCATTTGGATAATAATGTAATCAACGCTTTCTTCTTCAGCTCGCGCAAAATTGCGCTCCATATAAGCCGCTAAACCTTTTTCTACTGTTTCTGTTAGCGGAATAATCATAACCTTTTTCTGGGCGTTGTGTATTTCGGAATTTATGCTTGTGTCCGACGTACTATTGCTGCACGCTGCCAAGGGCATAAGCAACAACGCGCACAACAAAAATAATAAAAGTTTTATTCGTTTTTTCACTAGTGCACCACCTTTTTTGAAACAACTATTGTTGAATTTTTCGACTGAAATTACGATACTCTTATTAAGTATACCATAACCGCCCTATCTTATAACAGTGCTCCATCATCATTTTGTAAAATATCTTCGATTGTTTCCAAAAGCACAGCGCGTACAAAAGCCCCATCGCTATCTTCCAATTTGATAGGAAGCGCAATCAAAAAGTAGCGTCCTTCGGTGACTTTAGATAAATCCAAATTTTCTAAGATGGCGATTTTTCGTGACAATAAACTTTTATGCACTGCTATTTCATTATCCAAAGGACCGACTGATACAGCATCAGTACCATAAGTAATAATTCCTTTATCAGCTAAAACTTCGCCAATATCGCCTTCGGCATAAATTTTGCCGTTGCCTTTGATTAAAACTCGACAGCAGTTATCTGGCAAAGCATTTCGCAAAAAATTACCATCGATTTTGGTCTCAACAGAAAGTACATCACAAGGACCGAGATAATACGCCAATGTCATTTGATCAATACTGGCTGACGACGAACAAGGCATATGACAAAAAGCATCAGCATGAGTAGCCGTGTGTACAGAAGCGGTTATAATCGTTTCATTAAACAAATCGCCTTTAGCGCAATCACTAGCTTTGTTTAAACGGGGCAACATACTTTCGGGATATAATGGCGCTTCCATTAGTCCGCGACTGATATCAATAATAGCCACCATTTTCACCTCCCTAAATTATTATAATGTACTCTTAAAACAAACGCTATTCAATCAATGAATACTGGTTAACATATTTCACAAAAAATGATAAAATAGCACACCCAGCATTTTGAAGTCTTTATAATTTGTTTCTACGCAAAAAGATGAATTTCCCTGCACATCTGTTAAACATTACC